>DATLLB010000859.1:0-6122 GCA_035538075.1 Enhygromyxa sp. | reverse complement strand
CGGTGGCCAGCAACGACAGCGCCGACGGGCGCGAGACGAACCGGCGCATCGAGCTGATCCTCCTGCCGGACCTCAGCAATCTGGACGCGTCGACGCCAGTGAGCGGCGCGACAACCACCGCGTCAGCGATTCTCGGGAGCTTGCGCCGCGAACTCGAGCACAGCCGCGCCAGTTTGCTCGGGCTCGGGCTCGGGCTCGACGCTCGGTCGAACGCCGCTTCGTAGCCGCCGAGCGGATCGCAGGCGTCGCAGCGCAGGCTCGAGGATGGTGCCGATCAGCTCGTGGTAGCGCAGCCCGGCCGCCTCGGCGACGACGCAGAGATCGGAGAAGCCGGGGCTCAGCCCGGGCAGCGGGTTGCACTCGATGAACGCCACGCGGCCATGGCCGTCGAGGCGCAGATCGATGCGCGCGACGTCGCGGCAGCCGAGCGCCTCGAAGGCTCGTCGCGCGACCCGACTGATCTCGCGGCCGAGCGCGTCGTCGACCTTGGCGGGGACCTCGAAGCGCACGCCGGTCTCGGTCTCCTTCTTGTGGCCGTAGCTGTAGACCGGGTGGCTGACGCTCTGATCGGTGAAGATGATCTCCATCGCCGGGAGCACGCGCGGGCGCTTCTCGCCGAGCAGGCCGACCGTGAACTCGCGGCCGGGCAGGTAGGCCTCGACCAGCGCTGGTTGGTCGTAGCGCGTGACGATCTGGCGCACGAGCCCGCGCAGCTCGTGCTCGTCGTGCACGACCGAGCTGCCGACAACCCCCTTGGAGCTGCCCTCGGCGACCGGCTTGACCACGGCCGGGAAGCCGATCGACTCGGGCAGGCGCTCGGGTCCCCGCATCAGCGTCCACGCGGGCGTGGGCACGCCGGCCAGCGCCGCGACGCGCTTGGCCAGGCTCTTGTCGAGGCACAGCGCGAGGCAGGCCGGATCGGAGCCGGTGTAGGGGATCTCGAGCAGCTCGAGCAGGGCAGGGACCTGCGCCTCGCGGCTGCGCCCGGCGAAGCCCTCGGCGATGTTGAACGCGAGATCGATGCGCGCGCCCGGGAGCACGCTCGGTAGCTCGCGGGTGGCCTCGAGCAGGACCGGCTCGTGGCCGAGCTCGCGGATCGCCGCGCCGATCGCCTCGACCGTGGCTGCGGAGTCGAACTCGGCCTCGACCTCGGACGTGGGATCGCGCTTGAGGTTGTGGATCACGCCGACGCGCAGCAGCTCGCGCCGACGCTTGCGCTTGGCCTGCGGGCGGATGCCAAAGCGAGCGCTGGCGCTGGCGAGGATGGCCGCGAGCACGTCGGTCGGGTGCTTGCTGCCGACCGCGGCCGCCGAGGCCCACAGCGACGAGCCCGGCTCGAGGCTCGGCAGCGCGTTGACCTCGAGGAAGTGGATCTCGCCGTCTTCGTCGAGGCGGAAGTCGCAGCGGCCGAAGTCTCGCAGGCCGAAGGTCTTCACGATCTTCTGCGTGAGCCGGATCAGCGCGGCGGCCTGCTCGGGCTCGATCTGCGCCGGCACCCGCACGTGCACCGAGTCGCGCGCGATCTGCTTGAGGTTGAAGTCGTAGATGACCGGCTCGCCCGCGATCGTCGGCGCGTCGAAGCGGTACTCGGCGACCGGCAGCACGCCGCCGGTCTCGCGCGCGAGGCCGGCCACCCAGGGCACGGTGAGATCGCGGCCGGCGATGAAGCGCTCGACCAGCACGCCCTCGGGGTAGCGGCCGAGCATCGTCGCGACCTTGGCCTCGAGCCGCGCGCGGCTGGTCACCACGCAGTCGCCCGCGATGCCTTTGGAGCTGCCCTCGAAATTGGGCTTCACGATGGCGGGGAAGATCACGCTCTCGAAGTCGAGATCGGCCAGACGCTCGACCAGCTGGGCCTGCGGCGTGGGCACGCCCTCGGCGGCGGCGAGGCGCTTGCTCAGGCGCTTGTCGAGAGTCAGCACACACGCGAACGCGTCCGAGCCGGTGTACGCGAGGCCGAGCTCCTCGAAGATGCTGGGCCACAGGCCCTCGCGCACGCGGCCGCGGCGGCCTTCTGCGGTGTTGAAGACCAGATCGGGCGCGAGCGAGCGGAGCCGGCTGATCGTGGCTTCGATCGGGCCACCGACCTCGATCGGCTCGACCTCGTGGCCGAGCGCGCGCAGCTGATCGACCAAGAACGCGATCGTCTCGGGCCGGTCGAACTCGGCCTCGTCTTCGTCGCTGGAGTCGAGCTGAAGATTGTGGGTCAGGGCGATCAGCATTGGTCGGCGCGTTGGAGCCGAACTCGGCTGCAAAGGGTGCACCGATTCGTTCGAGACGGCGTCATGGACGCCGTCTCCGATCAGCCGCCGTCGCCGTCGCCGTCGCCATCACCGTCGCCATCACCGTCCCCGTCGCCGTCGCCATCACCGTCGCCGTCGCCGTCGCCATCGCCATCCCCGTCGCCATCGCCATCCCCGTCGCCATCGCCATCCCCGTCGCCATCGCCATCACCGGTCCATGGCGGCTCGCACAGCCCGTCGAGCGAGCAGGTGAGCCCCTCGCAGCACGCGGGGTCATCCATGCAGAACCTCTGCAGATCGAGCTCCGTCACGCACTCGCTCACGCACACGGCAGGATCGCGTGGGCCCTCGCCGGTCCACGCGGCCACGCAGTACTCGCCCAGGCACTCCTCGCTGGACTGACACTCGTCGGGCTCGGGAAAGCCTTCGTCGTCGACCGTCTCGCTGCTCTGTCCGCTCTCGTCCGATTGCTCGGCCTCGGCTTCGGAGCCCGCGGCCCGACAGCCGAGCAGCAGCGTCACGATCAGCAAGTGCCTCGTCGATCGGACCATCTGCACTACGGCTCTTTCACACAGCGCACGCGAAACTCCTTGCGCTCGCGCGGAATGGTGGTGGCTGGGGCGCCCGTGGGATCTTCGGGATCGACGATCCAGACCTGGCCGAGATCCTCCTCGAAGGGCGTGCGCGTCCAGTGATAGCCGGCGGTCTCCTGCAGCCCGTCGACGCCCTTGAAGCGCACGACCTCGTCCCTGCTCGGGAGCCGCCACGCCTCGTGACCACCGAGCCGCAGCTCGCGACAGTGAGCGTCGCCGGCCGGCTGCTTGAGGCTCGGGCACGGGTGCGGGTCGGCGCAGCTCTGCACGTACAAGTACGGCTCGGGCAGCAGGATCGAGCCCTCGGGAGCGGGCGGCGGCTTGGCCGTCGGCTGGGCGAAGGTGGCCTGCTCGTCGTCCTCTTCGGGTTTGTCGGCGTCGGGATCGGCCTGCTTGGGCGCAGCCTTCTCGACCTTGGCATCGTCGGTCTTGCCGCCCTCGGTGGGCTTGGTCTTGCAGCCGACCAGGCCCAGTCCGAAGACCGCGAGCCCGAAGACTGCGAGCAGATCCGCATGCGAGCGCATGGGCGGCAGGCTATCAGCCCACGCGGTAGTTGTGGGCCAACCGCATGTATTTGCCGGCGAGCCTGCGATGAAACTCTTCGTCCGCAGCGGTGAGAGTCTTGACCACCTTGCCCGGCGCGCCGAGAACCAGGCTGCGCGGGGGGATCTTGGTGCCGGGGGTGATCAGCGCGCCAGCACCGATCACGCTGCCTTCGCCAACTTCGGCGCCGTCGAGCACCGTGGCCTGAATGCCGATCAGGCAGCCGCCGCGGATCCGACAGCCGTGCAGCACCGCTCGATGACCGACCACGACCTCCTCACCGACGATCGTCGGGTCGAGATCGCCGAGGTGGACGACGGCGCCGTCTTGAATGTTGGTGCGCTCGTGCACCTCGATGCGATTGACGTCGCCACGCAGGACACAGCCGTACCAGATGCTGACGTCATCGTAGAGCCGCACGTCGCCGACCACCGCGGCTCCGGCCGCGACGTGAACGAACGCGCCGACGCTCGGGATCACGTCGAGGTAGCGCTCGAAGATCGCTCCGGGGAAGCGATCCCGCAGCTCGTCGAGCTCGTCTTCGAGGGCCTCGGCGTTATCGGGTGGGCCGGCGACTCGCGGCACCGAGTCGACGATGGTCCGTGAAGCCATGCTGCGAGCATGCACGAGCCTCCCTCGTACTTGCCAGCCGACCGGGCCTTCGCGTAGAAAGTTCGCGTGGCTGCGACGAATCGACCGAAAAAAGCCTCGGCCAAGCGCATGTCGACGCAGGCCCCACCGCAGCTCGGCAGCAAGAAGGCGGCCGCCAAGCGCCAGGATGGCGGGGCCGCAGAGCCACCGAGGGAGCTGGCAAGCGAGCCTTCGAGCGAGCCCGACGTCGCGCCAGCGGGCAAGAAATTCAGCAAGAAGAAGGCGGCCAAGAAGCAAGCGGTGGCCAAGCCGGCGGCGGTGACGATCGAACCTCCCGCGGCGCCGCCGAAGCCGGGCACCTCCAAGAAGAAAGCTGCCGCGAAGAAAACCACCGCGAAGCAGCCTGCGCCGATCGAAGCGCCGCCGCAGCAGGTCTTCACCAGCAAGAAGAAGAGCAAGAAGACCCCCTCGGTTGCGCCGACTCCGGTGGAGCAGCCGGAGGTGGCCGAAGCTCGCGAGCCCGCTGCGAAGAAGGTTGCCAAGAAGAAGGCCGCGACCAGCAAGAAGACCAGCAAGAAGACCGCGACCAAGAAGGCCGCCAGCGAGCAGCCGACGGGCGCCAAGCCGCCGGACAAGTACACGCGCGAGCTGGCCAAGAAGAAGGCCGCGCGCGAGCGCGAGCGGCTGCGCAAGCAAAAGCAGCGCGAGCGCGAGCAAGCCAAGAAGAAGGAAGCGCGCGAGCGCGAGCGCGAGCGCGAAGAGGCCAAGAAGCAGCGCGAGCAGGAGCGCAAGAAGAAGGAGCGCGAGGAGAAGGCCGAGCGCAAGGCCGAGCGCGAGCGCTCGCTCGTCGAGAAGCGAGAAGAGCGGGCGCGCGCGCAAGCAGAGCGGCTCGAGGCCCGGCAAAAGAAGGTCGCGGCCCGCATCGAAGCTCGCAAGCGCAAGGCGGCCGAGCGAGCGGCCAAGCGCGCCGCGGCCAAGCAGGCGGCCGAGGCTCCGAGCGTCGAGCAGGACTCGGTGATGCCCGAGGCCCCCGAGGTGACCGAGGCCGAGGTGATCGAGGCGGAGGTGATCGAGCCGGGTGAAGCGATCGCGGTCGAGCTGCCCGACGCCGTCCGCGAGCTACTCGGCGAGATCGGCGATCAGCTCGACACCTTCGAGAAGCACCGCGTCCGCGCCAAGCAGCTGCGCCAGAGCCTGCGCAAGCTCGACCTCTCAGACCCCGCGGGAGCGTCGGACGCCGCGGGAGCGGTCGACGCTGCGCGAGCCGTGATGGCGCTGTTCAACCGCGACGGCGATCCTCACAGCCTGCGCTCGCACCTGCTGCTCGCGCTCGAGCGCATGCCCGAGGACGCCTACTTCACGGCCTTCATCGAGGCGATCCCTCGCCTCTACGAGGAGGCGCCCGATTGGGCGTTCGCGGCGATGATGCGCTTGATCAACACCCGCGGCAGCGCCGACGACAGCGCCACTCGCTTCGAGCAGGCCGTCGATGCTGCGGGCGATGATGTCGCGAACCTGGTGATCGAGATCCTCGCCGAGGGAGCCGCCGAGCTCCCCCGCGAGATCGCCTCGATGATCAACCAGACCATCCGCAATCTCGGCGGCGAGTGAAGTGCCCACACGGGGCGTTGGTTCGCCTCGTCACCGAGCTAAAAAGCTCCGGCGATCTTCAGGTAGGCGATCGACGACCCGACCGCGGCCTGTCCGAACTTGGTGTCCTGCCGCCCGATGAACGCGAAGCCGCCCAGCTCGAGCGTCGCGTAGCCCCACGGCGGGACCATGATGATGTTTGGTGCTAGCACCACGCTCGCGCGGTCGCTGCGGTCCTCCGGAAAATCGGTGACCGTGAAGAAGCGGAAGATCAGGTGCCGGCCGAAGAACACCAGATCGGTGCCGGCCATCAGGTAGTTGCCGATGTTGCTGGCCCCGAAGTCGTCGATGAACCCGCGCAGGTACTGGGTCTGCAGGTACACGTGCTTGCCGATCGTGTAGTCGGCACCGACGGTGGCCTTGATGAACGGCTGCTTCCGGACGATCGGCCCGGTGAACTCGCGGATCGGGTTGGCGACGCCGTCGCCGGGCGTGACGTCGAGGTTGATCGGCAGCTCGACGTGGAAGTCGTACTGCTGGGTCGGGATGATCAACGCGCCCT
>DATLLB010000858.1:0-20318 GCA_035538075.1 Enhygromyxa sp. | reverse complement strand
CCTCTAGGGCGCTCCGCTCAGGCTGACGATCAGGCTGCGAGCCGCTCGCTCAGGGCGCTGGCCAGCGCTTCGGCGTCGGACAGCGCCCCGAGCTCGGCCGGCAGCGACGCGAGCTCGCAAGCGCGCTCGGGCAGCCGCGCGAGCGCGAGCCGCTGCGTCGCGGCGACGACCGCCGCCTGCTCGCAAGGCAGCCTGCTCTGCAGCCACGCGTGAAGATCCCAGGCCAGCTGCCCATGCGCCGCCTCGTCGGCGGCGATCTTCGCGAACACGCGCCGCAGCACGGGGCTCGTCGCTCGCTCGGCCCGGCACGCGGCCAGCAACGCCGCGAAGGTCTCGTGCACGCAGCCCTCGACGGCGTTGTGCAGCGCGACGTCGAACAGCGCCTGCGCGACGGGAGTCTGGGTCGCGACCGGGACCGAGGCGCCGTGCCGCTCCGCCACGATCGTCAGCCAGCGGGCGTGCGCCCGCTCCTGCTCGGCGGCGACGCGACAGCGATCGATCAGCTGCTCAGGCGCGCCAAAACCAACCAGCTGCTCGGCCAGCTGCTCGAACGCCAGCACCGACGCGGCCTCGAGGTAGGCCATCGCCGCGAGCGTGCGGCCGACCGGATCACCGCAGTCCCGATCGCCGCCCTCGACGTGCCCGAGCGGCCGCCGCCCCTCGCAGAAGTACTCGTAGCCGGTCCCGTTGCAGTTGAGGTGCCCAGGCTCGCCGCTGCCATCTTGGTTCTCGGGCAGCGTCAGCTCGCAGCCGTCGACCGAGCCGGTCTGCCAGCCGCGCTGCTGCTCGTAGATGTGACGACACACGGTCTCGCACTCGAGCGCGTCCCAGCTGTCGTAGATGGTGTAGTGCTCGATGATCGCGTCGAGCGAAGCGGCGGTCACGGCCTGGTCGAGCTCGAACCGCTCCTCGGGAGGATCGCAGTTCCAGACGGACGGACATCCGGTCAGCGGGACTACAGCGAGGATCGTGAGCAGCGCGAGGCGGACGTCCATCGCAGCCAAGCATAGCGCGCCGCAGCGCCCGCCCATCGACCCGCGAGGGCGCCGGGGGTAGGCTGCCGTCGATCCGATGTCCGAGGAGCCTCGCGAGCCGCCGATCGACGAAACCCGCCACGCGCAGCTCGTGCAAAAGCATGTCTATGGTGATCCGGAGCGGCGCAAGGGCGGGCAGGCGCCGTGGTTTCGCTACAGCTCGGCGGCCTCGGTCGGGATCGAGATCGCGGTCGCGATCGTCGGCTGCACGCTGGTGGCGATGTGGATCGAGACTCGCTTCACGCACTGGAGCCCATGGACCACGCTGATCGGCTTTGGCGTGGGCATCGGCGCCGCCGTCAAGGCGCTGGTGCGCACCGCCAAGCAGTTCCAGCGCGAGGTCGCCGAGCGCGAGCGGCTCGAGCTGGCGCAGCGCCAGGAGCCGCCGAGTGAGTGAGTCGCCCGAGCCTATCGAGCGCCGAGCCCTGCTGCGCGACGCCGTCCGCACCTCGAGCTTGCTCGGCGCGATCGTGTGCGCAGCCGTGGCGATCGCCGGCTGGCCCTCGCTCGCGATCGGCATCGCGATCGGCACGCTGCTCGGCGCGATCAATTTCGTGCTGCTCGCTCGCGGAGTCGGCGGTGCGATCGATCGCACCGTCGCGGGCGTGGAGCGGGCCCGGCGAGAGCTCGGCAGCGGCGACGACCAACCGCTCGAGCCCAAGGACGTCGTCGGCCGTCCGCTCGGAGCCGGCGGGAGCTTTCGGCTCGCCCTCTCGGTCCTGCTGGTCGCCGCGCTGCTGCTGTTTCTGCCCACCGACCCGGCGGGGCTCGCGATGGGCATCGTGATCACGCTGGTCGGCGCGAGCGTGGCCGCGCATCGATTGAACCGGGCTCGTCGAGCTTCGCCGTGACGGGGGCTGCGCTCGTCCACGCCAGCGTGGATCGTGGGTGTTTGGCCGCTCGCAGACCCGCGACCACGCGCGAAAGTCTTGCCGTGCGCTCGCAGTCCCGAGCCCGCTCGCGAGCGAGCCACGGCCGAGCGCCCGTAGATCGCTGCTTGCTCGACCGTGGCCCCGCCGAGCGATCCGAAGCCAGCTCACGAACCCGCCAAATAGCCCGTGGAGCCCATCAAACTGGCGATTCTCTTGCTTGCCACTGCCGCGATCCTCTGGTACATGCCCGCGCGACGAAACGGCTTGATGGTGGGCTTTCTCATGGCCCACGACATCTACAACAAGGCCTTCTCCCGTCCCCATGGGCGACCACGACACTCTCTATACGGTCCTGATGCCCGAGTTCTGGGCGCGGCTCACCAACGCGGCTGAGCACAGCGTGTTCGGGAAGCGGCATTGGGAGTGGATGATGTTTGGGAGCACCCACTACTCGCTGATCCACGTGGCATCGGCGGTGATTGCTGTGGTGTTCCTGATCTTCGCGGCGCTGCGCTGGCGGCAGACCACCCAGAACAAGAACGAGGGTGTGGTCCCCCCGCGAGAGTGGCGGTTGCCGGCGATGCTCAACGGCTTCGTCAACGCGACCTTCAACATGACCGCCGATGTGATGGGCGAGGACAACGCGAAGAAGTGCCTGCCCTTCGTCGGCACGCTCGCGCTGTTCATCTTCGTCTGCAACATCCAGGGCCTGGTCCCCGGCCTGCTGCCCGCCACCGACACGCTCAAGACCAACCTCGCGCTCGCCGTGATGGTGTTCGTCGTCTACAACGTGGTCGGGATCTACACCAACGGGCTCCACTACTTCGCGCACTTCCTCGGGCCCAGCTTCTCGCTCGGTCCGCTGCCCAAGTTCCCCTGGCTGTTCCCGCTGATGCTGCCGATCGAGCTCGCCAGCCACATCGCGCGGCCGGTGTCGCTCTCGCTGCGACTGATGGGCAACATCCTCGCGGACCACAAGGTCGTCGGCGCCATCTTGGTGCTGGTCCCCCTGCTGGTTCCGGTTCCGTTCCTGCTGCTGGGTGTGCTGGTCGCGATCGTGCAGACCGTCGTCTTCACCCTGCTGACCGTCATCTACCTCTCCCTCGCCCTCGAGCACGCCGAGGAGCACTGATCCTGAAGCCGCCCGGCTGATCGACTTTCCAAGGACAAAGAAATGAGCAAGCGCATCATTGCCCCCATCGCCGCCCTGGTGACCCTCCTGCTTCCGGCCCTCGTCCTCGCCGCGCCCGCGGCCGAGGAAGCAGCGGCCCCGCCCGCCAACATGGGCGTCGCCATCGCCATGGCCATCGCCATCGGCCTCGCCGCGCTCGGCGGCGGCCTTGGTCAGGGCCGCGCGGCCGCGGCCGCCCTCGAGGGCATCTGCCGCAACCCGAGCTCGAGCAAGGACGTGTTCACGCCCATGCTGCTCGGCCTCGCGTTCATCGAGTCGCTGGTCATCTTCGCGCTCGTCATCGCGTTCATGCTCAACGGCCGGCTGTAGCCCGTCGGGGCGCAGCCCCACGGCCCAACTGGCGAATGAAAGACCCCGGCACCCGCGATGCGGGTCCGGGGTCTTTTGCGTGGAGCGACTACTCGGCGGCGTCGGCCGTCTGGCTCGCGCCGCTGCCGATCGCCGGGCATGAGCAGCCCCAGCTCGCGGGCAGCTGCGGGCATGCGATCTCGGCCAGCAGCCGATGCCCATGCTCGTTGGGATGGATGTCGTCGAAGCTACGCAGGTCTGGCCGCAGGTACCAGCGCGGGATCTCGGCGGCCGCCTGAGCGTCGTGCTCGAGCGCCTGCTCGCGCGCAGCCTCGTCGAGATCGGCGTGGGCCTTCTGCCACGACTTGCTCTTCCGTAGCTCGGCGCGCAGCTTGTCGAGGTCGCGCAGCGGCGCGTTGCGGTCGCGCAGATCCGAGTCGTAGAGATCGATCCCGACGTCGGCGAGCTCGGCCGGATCCCACGGCGCATCGGGATCGTCGCGGCGATCTCGATAAGTGCCGAGCGCCTGCTGAGGCGTCGAGCGACCGACCACATAGTCGACCACCGTCTGCGTGTGGCGCTTGTAGGTCAGCCCGGCGATGCCCTTCCAGCGCTTCGAGTCGCTGTCTTCACCCCACGGCGTGAGCGAGAGCCCGACGATCGAGATCCCCCGCTGGTGGGCCGACAAGAACAGCTGGCGGATCTCCTTGTTGGTCTTCTCCGGCGTGCCGACGCTGTTGAGGCCGCCCTGAAACACCAACCAGTATTCGTAATTCGGATCTCGCAGGTTGACGTAGGGGTTCTCGATCACCTGCTGCATGAAGCGCTTGCGCAAGTGGTAGGCCCCGTAGCCGACCTTCGAGATGTTCTCGACCTCGATGTTGCTGCACCAATTCTCGAAGTGCTCGGCGTAGGGATCCTTCTGCCAAGCACCGATCGATCCGGCCAGCACCACGACCTTGATCGGCCTGTCCTTCTGCTTGAAGCGCCACTTGGGCGGCGGGTCATCTTCGGGGTTGGCCCCGGCCAGCTCGGCCGGTCCGAAGCTCGCGGCCAACAGGCCCAGCGCGAAGCCGGCGAGTAGTTTCGTCAGCCGTTTACGAGGGGCTGGATTGCTCATGGCGCAGGCCATCCGACGCGGACCCGACCATCCTATTCCGTGATCGAGAATTCCGCCACGGCCAGATCGATGTCCTCCTCGCCGTCCGGGGCGATGCGCACCCGCCAGCTGCCCACGTACTCGGGCCGCAACAGCAAATACGCGCGGGTCGTGTAGGCGTGGAGCTCGGGCACCCGCACCCGACCGCGCCGGGTGACCTTGCCGTCCTTCTCCCAGAACAGCCGCAGCCACTCCTGCTCGCGCGGGTGGACGATGCGAAAGCAGACGTTGACGTACTCGTCGCTGATCGAGAAGCGCTGGGTCGGCTCGCGACAGTCGGTGTTGTCGCGGCCACGCGCGGTCGAGATCTCGTCGATGTGGATCCCGCTGCGACCGATCCCGCCGAGCGGCGGACCGTCGTGGATCGAGACCGGGAGCTTGAGGAACGCCTTGGCGTTCTCCTCGGGCGTGCCCGCAGGCACCACGCTGGGGTCGCGCGGGTCGACGTGCTTGGGCTTGGGCTGCTCGCTCGGCTCGCTCTCGCCACCGGTGTCGGTGCCGGTGTCACTGGTGCCGGTCGTGGTCTCGCTCGCAAAATCCGGCTCGGCGTTGGTGCCCAGATCGCTGGTGCCCGAGGGCTCGTCGGCGCTGCGCGAGGCCGCACGATCGCGATCGCCGTCGTCGCGCGACTTGTTCGTGATCACCACGATCGAGGCCACCGCCGCGATGCCACCGATCAGCAACACGAGGTTGCGGGTGCCGTTGCGCTGCTGCGGTGCCGCGCTCGGCTCGATCGGAGCGCGAGCTCGCGGCTGCTCGAGCTCCGCGGCGTCACCGGCGGGCTCGGACGGCGAGTCCATGTCCTCGTCGTCGAGCGTGACCATGCGCGGCACGATCTGCAGACGCGCCGTCGGTTGGTCCGTCGACTCCGCGCGCTCGATCGGTCGCGAGCGCGACGGCATCGCCGGCTCGGGCCGCTCCGCGACCACGAACTCGCCCGACACCGACGCGCCCGCCTGCGACGTGCGCGGCGTGGGCTCGGGCGCCGAGTCAGCCCGCGGCGGCTTGCTGCCCGGCGGCGCGAAGATCGGACGATCGCTGCCGCTGCTCGACGAGCCGAGCAGCGCGTCCCAGTCCGAGTCGAGCGCCGAAGGGCTCGCCGATCCGGGATGCGACGCAGCCGATGTCGTCTTCGGCGGCGAGGGCTTGTCTTCGGGCTCGCTCATCGCTGCGTGAAGGGTCGCAAGGAGGCCGTTGGGGGAGACACGTGGGGGCGCAGCGCGGCGAGACCTTCAGATTTGCATGCTGCCCCACCCGCGACTGCGCCCGCAAGCTGATCCGAACTCGCTCGGTTCGCAAGCGCCCCTACCTGCGCGCTCGACTGAAGATCACGGCGCCCGGGTACCGTCAGCGAACTCGATCTCGCGCACCACGACCGCGTAGAGCAGCTCCTGCTCCGACACGACCTCGAAGGCGTGCTCGCTGCCGTCGGACATGATCGCCAGCTGGCCGGCCTCTACCCGCGCGCCCGAGTCATCCACGAACGCGCCCTGCAGCACCATCACTCGCTCCTCGCCGAGGTGCGTGTGGTGGGGGAACGGCACCCCAGCGGCGATGCGAACCAACCCGGCGGTGGACTCGCCGAGCGCAGGTCCACCTTCGAAGTCGAAGAACGACGCGCCCGGATACAGGACCGTCCAACCCTCGTCGGTGTCGAAGCGCTGCAAGATCGTGCGCACGCGATCAGCTGCGAGATCGAACAGCGCGGCGAGGCGGTCGACGAACGGAGCGAAGCGCTCGCGTCCGCCGAGCTCCGCGAGCAGTCGCGTCCGCAGCTCGGGCGGAGGGGCGACCGGCTCGACCGCGAGCGCCAGCAAGCTCGCGGCCTGCTCGAGCTCGACGCGTGCACGCATGGTCTCGCCGTCCTGCTCGAGCTCGAGCTGCTCTGCAGCCTCGAGCAGCCCGAGCACATCGAGCGCCAACAACTCTTCAGACCTCACGCCGCACCTCCGACCTGCACGGACGGCCCCACGCCGTCGCCAACGATCCTGCGCAAGCGCGAGAGCCCCGAGGCGATCCGCGACTTGACCGTCCCGATCGGCGCCTGCGTGCGCTCGGCGATCTCGCGCGCCGACAGCCCCTCGAAGTACGCGAGCTCGAGCGTCTCGCGTTGTTGAGCGTCGAGCTGCGCGAGCGCCTCGAGCACCAGCTTGCGATCGGGCTCGCGCAGCAATTCGTCGTGCGGCGTCTCGCCGACCTGCGCCGCGCCGAGCCCCGGCTCGCGCTTGCGGCTGCGGACCTGCTCGGCGCGCAGGCGATCGAGCGCGCGGCTACGCAGCCGCACCAGCAGCCAGGTGCGCACGCTCCCGCGTTGCTGCGCGTACGAATCGGCGTTGCGCCAGGCCTCGAGGAACACGTCGTGAACCAGATCCTCGGCCGCGGCCGGATCGCTGAGCAGCCGCCGCGCCACGGCGAGCAGCAGCGGCGCGTAGCGATCGTAGAGCGCCGCGAGCGAGTCGACGCTGCCGCTCGCCGCCTCGGCGAGCAGCTCGTGGTCGAACGAATGGACGCGCTGGTTCAAGACGACCTTCGGTTCACGTTACGTGAGCCGATCACCGCCGGTCAATCACCCCCCGCAATTGGCAGGTGTGCCGTCCGTGCTCGCGCCGCATCATTGGCTTCCGTCCATGGCTCAGAGCGACAGCAAAGAGAAGCGCCTCGGCCTGCGCGAGATCTTGGGGGTGTTTCGCTACAGCCAGCGCGCCGTCGAGCTGGTGTGGACGACCTCCAAGCTGCTGACCGTGATGCTCGCGGTGCTGACCCTGATCGCGGGTCTGCTCCCTGCTGCGGCCGCGTGGGTCGGTCAGCAGATCGTCGACTCGGTCGTGGCCGCGGCCGCATCGGCGCAAGCCGGCGCCGAGCCGGCGTTGACGTTCGTGCTCGGCTGGGTCGCGCTCGAGGGCGGGATCATGGTCGCGCTCTCGGCCGCACAAAAGGGACTCGGCGTCTGCCAGTCGCTGCTGCGAGCGATGCTCGGCCATCGCGTCAACGTGATGATCCTCGAGAAGGCGCTGAGCCTGCAGCTCTCGCACTTCGAGGACGCCGACTTCTACGACAAGCTCACCCAGGCGCGCCGCGAGGCCAGCTCGCGCCCGCTGAGCCTGGTCAACCGCACCTTCGGACTGATCCAGAACGCGATCTCGCTGATCAGCTACGCGATCTTGTTGTTCGCGTTCTCGCCCTGGGCCGTGCTGGTGCTGGTGATCGGCGGGCTGCCGGCGTTCCTGGTCGAGGCGAAATTCTCCGGCGACGCGTTTCGCTTGTTTCGCTGGCGCTCGCCCGAGACTCGCAAGCAGCTCTACTTCGAGAGCGTGCTCGCCAACGATCAGTACGCCAAAGAGGTCAAGCTCTACGACCTCGGCCCGCTGCTGCTCGATCGCTACCGCCAGATCTTCGGGCTGGTGTTCGCCGAGGATCGCAACCTGACGCTGCGCCGCGGGTTTTGGAGCTTCACGCTCGGCCTGCTCGGCACCGCCGCGTTCTACGGCGCCTACGCCTGGATCGCCGTCGAGACCGTGCGCGGCCGCATCAGCCTCGGCGAGATGACCATGTACCTGCTGGTGTTTCGCCAGGGTCAATCGGCCGTCTCGGCGAGCTTGTCCTCGATCGGCGGGATGTACGAGGACAACCTCTATTTGTCGAACCTCTACGAGTACCTCGATCAACCGGTCGGTCAGGAGTCTGGCGACGCGACCGTCGGCCCCCAGCCCGGCGACGGCGTGCGCTTCGAGAACGTCAGCTTCGCCTACCCCGGCTCGACCACGCCCGCGCTCGCCAACGTCGACCTGCACTTGCAGCCTGGCCAGTCGCTCGCGCTGGTCGGCGAGAACGGCTCGGGCAAGACCACGCTGATCAAGCTGCTCACGCGCCTCTACGAGCCGACCGAGGGGCGCATCTTGCTGGATGGGCTGCCGCTCTCGCAGTGGGATCCCGAGGTGCTGCGTCGCCGCGTCGGCGTGATCTTCCAGGACTTTGCGCGCTATCAGATGTTGGTCGGCGAGAACGTCGGCGCCGGCGATGTCGAGCACTTCGACGACGAGCAGCGCTGGCGCACCGCCGCCGAGCTCGGCATGGCCGACGCCTTCGTCAAGGACATGCCCGAGGGCTATCGGACCCAGCTTGGCAGGTGGTTCAAGGACGGCCGCGAGCTGTCGGGTGGGCAGTGGCAGAAGATCGCCCTGTCGCGCGCATTCATGCGCAGCAAGGCCGACATTCTGGTGCTCGACGAGCCGACCGCGGCGATGGACGCCGAGGCCGAGGCGACCGTGTTCGATCACGTGCGCAACTTGACCGCGGATCGCATGGCGATCTTGATCTCGCACCGGTTCTCGACCGTGCGCTCGGCCGATCACATCGTCGTGCTCGACCGTGGGCGCATCGTCGAGCAGGGCTCACACGAGCAGCTGATGGCCAACAGCGGCCGTTATGCGCGGCTGTTCACCCTGCAAGCCGAAGGCTATCGCTGAGAGCGATCGCCGTCAGTCGGTCCAGCTGAACCCGAGGTAGCCGTCGTCGAGATAGTGGCAGTAGGACGCGAGGTCTTCGGCCGGCGGCAGCCAGAGATCACCGTAGATGCAAAAGCCCAGCCCCGCGCCATTGTCGGTCTTGTAGCTGCCGTCGGGACAGGTGTAATTCGCCGTCGCCGGAGTCTCGGTCCAGCTGAACCCGATGTAGCCGTAATCCAACCAGTGGCAGTACGGCTCGACGTCGTTGGCGTCGGGGAGCACCACGTCCTCGAACAGGCAGAAGTTCAGGCCCGCGCCATTGGTGGTGAAGCGGGCGTCGGCCGGGCACATGTCCCAGTGGTAGCCGATGTACCCGTCCTCGAGGTAATGGCAGTAGGGCGTGAGGTTCTCGGCCTCGGGCAGCCCGAGATCATCGAAGATGCAGAATCCCAGCCCTGCGCCATTGTCGGTCTTGTAGCTGCCGTCGGGACAGACGTAATTGGCCGTCGCCGGGGTCTCGGTCCAGCTGAACCCGATGTACCCATAGTCCAGCCAATGGCAGTAAGCATCGACGTCGTTGGCGTCCGGCAGCGTCATGTCCTCGAACAGGCAGAACGCCTGCCCGGCGCCGTTGGTCGCGTAGCGGGCGTCCTCGGGGCACGGATTCGCGTTCGCCACGGCGGGCCAGAGTGCCAGGCCAACCAGGGTCAGACCAGTGAGTCGCGCAATGTGCATGATTCGTTGATGAGTAGCTGACACGGCGCGATTCCTAACATGGTGCGTTCGAGTCGACTACTCGCCGCGAGGCCGGGTTCATGGCACAAAGTGGTGACCTAAAAACGTGTGATCCACTCTCGCCAGCTCGGATATTCCCGCGCGAGCCAGTCGTCTTCCCGATCGGGTCGCGCCTGCACGACGAGGTTTGGAAAGCGCCTGTGCAGGCGCGCGATGTCATCTCGATCGATGTCGACGTCGAGCAACACGAGCCGGCCGACCTTGGCGAAGCTGGTGGCATCGAGGAGCGTGTGAACACCGTCGGCAGTCAGTGCCGTTTGCGTGAGCATCAGCGACTCGAGCCGCTCGAGCACCGGCGCACGAGCCAGACGGGCGACCAAGCGATCGCCACAGTCCGGCCACTCGACCAGCAGCTGCCGCAGCTTGGGCAGCTCGACGAGGTGCCAATCCACCGCGCCCGGCTCGATCAGGTGGAGCGTGTGCAGTGCGGGCAGACGCCAGTTTGGCAGGCTGACCGCCAGCGCGTTTACGGGACGATGCAGCTTCAGCTCGCGCAGCCGCTCGTGCTTCGCGTCACCATGGAAGGCGCCGTGCAGCTCGAGTCGCTCGAGCATCGGCGCGCGCTCCAGCACCTCCGCGATCCCGGGCAGCTCCATGTCGACCGCCCCGCCATGGTTGCGCTCGACGCCCAAACAGAGCCGCCGCAAGTGCGGATGCTGACGTGCGACGAACAGCTCGACAACCCGCGCGAGCGACCTCCTGCGCAAGCCGATGTCGACACGCAGATCCAACAACACGCGAGCCAACGGCGAATCGAGCAACGCGGCAACCAGCGTGTCGAACTTGAGGATCTCATTCTCGGGATCCCAGAGCTTGGCCTCGACGATCATGCCGAATTGCCGCTCGAGCTCGATCACCCCGTCGAACTTGCGCTCGCCCATCAACCCGGCCAGCGTCGGACCAAGCAGCTTGCGCTCGAGCTCGTCACAGCGCGCCTCGATCTGCGTCCGCGCAGCCTTGCTCCCCGCGCGCGCGAGCGCGAGCCCCAGCGCCACGCGCTCGCCGAGCGGCGGCTCGATCGCCTGCAGCCAGTCGGCATAGACCGCCCAGTTGTCGAGGTTGCTCGGATCGGCAGCGATCGCCCGCTCGAACAGCTCGCCGCGCGCGAGCGCTTCGCTGCGAGCGTCGTCGACCTGCTCGACCTCGACCCAGCCCGCGCGCTGCTTGGTGCGGATCTTCTGTCTGGCGGCGCGGGCGGCCTCGGCCTCGCTCGCATGCTCCACATGCTCCTCGCTTGCTTCCGCCGCGCCGATCGGTCCGAACCGAATCTCGCAGCTGCGACCGTTCACGCGGATCGCCCAGAATCGGCCGCTGCCGTCGTGCGAAGCCCGTTCGAAGCGACGCCACCCGCTCACGCCCTCCACCATAGCAACACCTCGCCGACCGCGACGTACGCTGAGCGCGATGGCCCACACACCGACGATCCTGCTCACCGGAGCGACCGACGGGATCGGTCTGCAGACCGCCGAAGATCTCGCTGCCACCGGTGCCCACCTGATCCTGCACGGCCGCAGCCAGGCCAAGCTCGACGCCGTGGTCGCGGCGCTGCAGCGGATCCCCGGCCGCGGCGAGCTCGAGACCGTGGTCGCGGATCTGTCCGATCTCGACCAAGTCCGTGCGCTCGCGGCCGAGATCGATCGCCGGCTCGGCGAGCGTGGGCTCGACGTGCTGCTCAACAACGCGGGCGTGTATGTGAACCAGCGCAAGACCGGCGCGCAGGGGCACGAGCTCACGTGGACGGTCAACTACCTCGCGCCGTTCCTGCTCAGTCACTTGCTGCTGCCTGCGCTGCGTCGCTCGCAGGACGGCGGTCGCATCATCAACGTCGGCTCGGTCGCCCACTCGCGCGCCAAGCTGCGCTGGGACGATCTCGATTTTTCCCGCGGGTACGGGGCCTACGAAGCCTACGCACAGTCCAAGCTCGCGCTCACGATGTTCAGCACCGAGCTCGCCCAGCGGCTCGGCGACGCGGGCCCGATCGTCGTCTCGCTGCATCCCGGCGTGGTCTCGACCAAGCTACTGACCGAGGGCTTTGGCGTGGAGGGCTCGGACTCGCTGCGTGAAGGCGCGGCGACGTCCGTCTACCTCGCGCTGCTCCCCACGGATCGGCTGCGCGCGGACAACGGGGCTTATTACGTGCGCAAGCAGGTCACGGCGAGCAACCCGTTGGCGCGCGATTCCAAGGCTCGTGAGCGGCTCTACGCGCGAAGCTGCGAGCTGGTCGGGATTTCGGGCGTATCGTAGCGCCATACAATCCTCGACAGAAAATACTGATTCTGAAAGCCCTCGTGGTCGCCCATACTGAGCATCACGAGGACTGACATGGACACGCATAAACTGTTCAAGGTGCTGGTCATGGGCGCGCTGCTGACGATCGGCTGTGACGATCGCGAGGACGGCGACGCCGAGGCGACGACGCAAGAGGGCGATGGCGACGGGGACGGCGATCCCGGGGATGGCGATGGCGATCCCGGAGACGGCGACGGGGACTCCGGCGACGGCGATGGCGACTCGGGCGACGGCGATGGCGATCACACCGATCACGGCGACGGGGACGGCGATGGCGACGGCGACTCCGGAGACGGCGACGGCGATGCCGAGGCGGGCGACGGCGACGGCGAGCCCAACCAGTGCTGCCCCGAGGAGTGCTGGGTCGGCCCCTGCGACTGCACGGGTGGCGTATGCTGCTGGCTCGTGCCTGCCGATCACCCGGGCTGCGAGCAACAGTGCTGACGCTACGCGATGAAGAGCGGACCGTGGTCGCGGCGATGTGGGCGTTTCGGGCTCGCTCCGAGAACCAGGCCGCGGCCCGCTTCGCTCGCATCGCCGAGCGCCTCGACGCGCTCGAGGCCCACCCGTCCCTGCGAGCGCTGGCTCGGCGATCGATCGACGACGAGCGACGCCATCGCGCCCGCTGTGCAGACCTGGCCGAGCGCTTCGGCCACGCACCGCTCGCGGCCGAGCGGATCGAATCGACCGGGTCGCCCGCACCCGAGGTCGCGCCCCCGAGTCTCCCGCTCGCCCGCCGCGTGACCTACGAGCTGGTCGCGTTCTGCTGCCTGACCGAGTCGATCAACGCCGCGTTGCTGACCCGCAGCTTCGCGATCGCGACCGAGCCCGACTCGCGCGCGGCCATTCGCGAGATCCTGGCCGACGAGGTCCAGCACGCGCGGCTCGGCTGGGCCTACCTCGCGCAGGAACACGATCGCGCGTGGCTGCCCGAGCACTTCACGACGATGCTCGAGGCCACGGTCCCCGAGGAGCTTCGCGACCCGCGGATCCAGCCCGATCCCAGCCCGGCCTTGCGCTCGCACGGAGTGTTCGCGCGCGCCGAGCTGCGCGAGATCCTGATCGAGTGCGTCGACGAGGTGATCACGCCCGGCTTGACGATGATGAGCGTCGACGCCGAGCCGATCCGCGCGTGGATGGCCGCCCGCTTTCACTGACGGACTACGAGTACAGCGATCCCGGCCACAGCGTCCCGACCACCGCTCGCTGCGCTCGCTCCCGCTTCCAGTACTCGGACTCGGGGTCCAGCCGCAGACTCCCGGCGATCAACGCGTAGAGCTGCGCCTCGAGCCCGGCCACGAACGCCGGATCCTCGACGACCACGTTGGCCTCGCTCTCCCAGAAGCTCGCGGTCGCGTCGAGGTTGGCCGAGCCGATGCTGCACACGCGACCGTCGGTGCTGACGATCTTCGCGTGCACATACGGCCTCACTCGACCGCCGCGCGCGACCACGTTGGGCGCGGGCGCGGTGGTGTACTCGTAGACGTTCACGCCTGCGAGCATCAGCGGCTCGAGCCGGGCCTTGACCATGTGCTCGAACAGGATCCGGTGGATGTGGGCCGGGAACATGCTGCCGTCGTCGCGCCGCGCGGCGGCGCTGCCGGTCAGCAGGTCGACTCGCACGCCGCGAGCCAGCAGCCGCAGGATCGCGCGCTCGAGCGTCGACACGATCGGGTAGTCGTTGACGATGATCACGTGATCGGAGGCGACGTCGAGCATCGCCTCGTACATCGCCAGGCCGTTCGCGTCGGTCAGCCCGTGGTGCACGACCAAGCGGCCCGCACTCGGACCTGCGAGCGGCAGCGACGGTTGCAGCTCGGCGAGGTTCGACGGCGCGGCGCCACCTTGCTCGAGCCACGTCGCCAGGAACGTGCGCTGGACCTCGTCGACCAGCGGCCCCTCGATCTCGATGTGCGCGTCGAGCCACGGGATCCGCTGGTGCGGCGTGTGATCGTGGATCGGCAGCTCGAGGAAGTCGCGGTAGTACACGTCGGCCGCGTTGCGACCCGAGACCAGCGCGCGCTGACCATCGACGATCGCGAGCTTGCGATGGTCGCGTTGCTTGAGCCGCGGCACGTCGACCTCGTGGCGCGAGCCGATCGGGCTCAGCGCCAGCACCTCGGCGTTGAGCTCGACCTCGAGCGAGCGCAGCAGCGGGTTTTGTCGACCGAGCACGCCCTCGTCCGAGTACAGCGCGTCGACCATCAGGCGCACGCGCACGCCCGCGCGGGCGCGACGGATCAGCGCGACCACCAGCTGCTCCGAGAAGTCGCTCGGGCGCAGCTGATAGAACTGCAGGTGGATCGAGCTGTGGGCCTCGTCGATCAGCGCGAACAGCCGCTCGCGCGCGCGGGCGTTGTCGAGCTCGGCGTGGAAGCGGTTGCCGAGGATCCGCGCGCTGCCGGTCATCTGGTCGAGCCGCCAGGTGATCGGGTCGGTCGAGCTGCGCGCGGCCACGAAGCGGCGCGCGGCTGCATGCTCGGCCTCGAAGTCGAGCGCGCGGGCGTGGTGCAGCGCCTGCTCGGGTCGCAGCACGCGGATCGGCTCGACCGTGGCCTCGAAGCGCTCGCTGACCACCGCCGCGATCGGCACGCCGCGCGCCAAGTAGCGGCGCAGCGCGATCATGCCGAGCATGTGCGCGAAGTCGAGGCCGAGCCGCTCGACCGCCCGATCCTCGGCCGCGAAGATCAACGTGGCCGCGAGCGGCAGTGCATGAGACTGCAGCGCCTCGTGGATCGCCGCGGTGCGGTTCTCCTCGTGATCGTCGAAGTAGGCGAGCTCCAGATCGGCGTCGAGCAGCGCGTGGACCAACGGGCCCAACGGCGCTGGCGGTCGCCCGTCGGGCGTGGGCAACAACAATGCGGCGTCGATCAACACCAGCGGGCGGCCGCTCGCCACTTGCAAGATCCGGTGACCGACCAGCTCGTAGCCGGGCGTGTCGAGCTCGACGCCGAGCTCGTAGAGGCCAGGGCCCGGCGCGCGAACCATCGCCCGGATCTCGCGGCCGTCTCCGATCGGCAGCTCGGCGACCACGCTGCGATCGATGGTCAGCCGCGCGACGCTGCCGAGCTTGCCCGCGACGCCGAGCTGCGCCTCGAGCTCGACCCACTCGCCGGGGCCCGTGAGCACGTCTCGCTCGACGCCGCCGAACAGCCGCCGCAGCGCCGTCCCCCGCCCCCACCGCTCGAGCCGTCCGCTCAGCGCCCGCGTGGCGGCCTCGACCAGCGAGCTGCTCTCTTCGCTGTCGCTCACGCTCGCGCCCGCGTCCTCGCCGACGATCGACGCGATGATCCGGCGGATTCGATCGCGTCGCTCTCCGGTCTGACCGTCGCTCACAGTCGCAGTATAGCCTCGCGAACGAGCGTCAGGTTCGGCGCGAGCGCCCCGCCAGACCGATCACGCCGCGGGCTTGCAGAATTCTTCGGTGGGCACCAGGCGCTCGAACACGACCGGAGTCCGTGCCGGAGCCACGAATTCACTGGGGCCTTCACCGGTCGGGTTCTCGGGGCTCCAGTCGTAGGTGTAGCCGAGCGCCGTCCATGGAAAGCGTCCGAACGGATCAAGACTTCCGTAGCTCTGCACCCAATTGTTGCACAGCCACTGGCTGTGTCCGTCCGACGGCGCCGAGCAATCCCAGGTGACTTGATCCATTTCGGAGTGCAGCGGCGCTGCGACCGGGCACGTCGGCTCGAGCACGCTCGGCTCGGCGCACGGCCGAAACAGCTGCTGCGGATCGATCCACACCTGCATGAACACGTCGTAGCCGCGGCCTGGCGGCATGCCGAGCAATTGCTCGAGCCGCAGCACCAGCGCGTCGCCCTGCAGGCCGCTCTTGCTGCACACGTCGTGAACCTGCGTGCCCGTCGAGAACCAAGTCTGACCGTAGAGATCGAACGCGTGGCCCGGCTGGTACTTGGGATCGCCGAAGTACTCCGCGCGCGTCCAGGTGGTGACCAGCAAGCGACCGGCCGCGTCCCAGGTCAGTTGCGCGTTGCCTGGCTCGAGCACCAGCAGCTGGTCCGACGCGCGTTCGGGCGTGGGGTACTGCGCGATCGCGAGGCCGTGCAGATACGCAGCCAGCAGCGGATCCTCTGGTTGCGCGGGTGTGACCACCTCGGGCTCACACGTCGCCGGGACCGGCTCGCTGGCACACGCGAGCAGCAGCGCGAACGGGACCAACACACAGGCGATCGAGCGCGGGATCATGCTCGCGGAATTACCAGATCCCACGCGCACCCGTACGAGGATCAGCCGAGCTTTTTCGCCCACTCGCTCGCGTCGAAGCCGATCAACGCCACGTCGCGCCCGAGCAGCAGAGGCCGCTTGATCAGCTTGCCGTCCGCAGCGAGGGCCGCGAGCGCTTCGGTCTTGCCGATCGTCGCGAGCTTGTCCTTCCAGCCGCCCTCGCGATAGCTCTGCCCGCTGACGTTGAACAGCTTGCGCAGCTCGACGCCTGCGAGCTTCAGCGCCTTCTCCAGCTTGGCCACGCTCGGCGGGTACTCGACGATGTCGACGCGGGTGTGCTCGATGCCCTGCTCTTCGAGCCACTTCAGCGCCTTGCGGCAGGTCGAGCACTTGGGGTAGTGGAAGACCTCGATGCGCGGAGTCTCGGGCATGATGTTGGGATTGCTCGCGCTGTTCGTGGTCGGCTGTCAAGTCAAGCCGGCCGGGCGTGAGGCCTACGCGGGTGAGCCCGTGCGCGCGGCGATCAACGCGAGCTGCACGGACGCGCTCGAGGACGAGGCTCAGCGGCCGTGCGTGCAGATCGACGTGCTCGTCGAGGGCGAAGGCCCAGTCGCTGCGCGCGGCGAGTGGGTGTGGGTACACTACCTCGTCGACGCGGACGGCAACGAGGTCGACAGCTCGCACGGCGACAAGCCGCTGAGCTTCCGGCTCGGCGAGAGCAGCAACATCATCGAAGGGCTGCACCGCGGCGTCGAGGGCATGCGGGTCGGCGAGCGACGTCGCGTGATCGTGCCGCCGCAGCTCGGCTATCGCGGGCAGAAGCTCCCGGGCATTCCGCCGGAAGCGAACCTGGTGTTCCTGGTCGAGCTGATGGAGCGACGCGACAAGCTCTGAATTCGCGCCGCTCCGTCCATCTCACAGGCAACCGGTCGGCGTGCAGCCCCGGCGTCGGTGTTGCCGTCGCTCGGTGATGAACTCGTGGCCGTCTCCATCGAAGCGGCTCGAGTTCAGCGTACCGGAGAACGAGACGCCGCCCGAGGTGAACTGACCGTTTTGCGTCCCGCGGTAGACGAAGGCGTTGCCGCCCGCATGGGTGACCAAATCTGCGAGGCCGTTGCCGTCCACGTCGAACACGCCGATCAGCTCATGGCCGGTCTGATCGAACAGCGACGAATTCATGGTCCCCGCGAACGACGGCACGCCGGAGCCGAACGTCGCGTTGGCCTGACCCGGGTAGACGTAGGTGTTGTTGCTGACGTGATGGTGGGTCACGAGATCGGCTCGGCCGTCGCCGGTCACCTCGGCTACGCCGATCGGCTCGTGGCCGAACCCATCGTACAGCGCGAGGTTGTAGGTCCCGGCGAATGAGCCGACGCCAGCACCGAAGCTCCCGCCGGCGGTGCCCGTGTAGACGTACACGGTGCCGTCGTCAGCGGCCGCGATCAGATCGGCCCGGCGATCGCCGTTGACGTCGGCGAGATCGATGACGTGCTCACCGACGCCGTCCATGAACGCCGAGTCGATCAGGCCAGCCGTGCAGACCTTGCTGCCCGAGAGCCCACCGTTTAGACCGCCGAACCAGCACACGGCGCCGTCGTCGCGAATCGTGACCAAGTCGGGCGCGAGATTGCCGTTGGTGTCGGCGACACCGATCGGTTCGTAGCCGACGCCGTCGTCGAACACGAGGTCGAGGTTGTCGCCGCCGTCGAGACCGGCCTCGACCACGCCCGTGTAGACCGTGCCCGACGCAGTGCCGAAGTAGACGTACATGACGCCATCCGAGCCGATCGTGACCAAGTCATCGTGGCCGTCGAGGTTCATGTCGACCACATCGAGCAACCAGTGCCCGGCGCCGTCGAACAACGCCGTGTTCATGGTCCCGGCAAACGAGGCGACATACGACCCAAACGTGCTGGTCGACTTGCCCGGATAGACAAACCCGCTGCCCCACGCGGTGGTCACGAGATCCGAGTGGCCATCGCCATCGACGTCATGGCGCGGGGCCAGGCCGAGATAGATGTCCTCGACGAAATACTCGTAGTTGTCTGCGTTCTTGACCGCCTTGTTCGGCTGGTTGTCGGCCAAGGCGAGAGAATCGGGTCGGCCATATTCGTAGTCGTGCGTGAGCGCGAACAGGTGCGAGAATTCGTGGACCAAGATGCCCCACTTGGTGTCCCAGCCGACGTCGTCCTTCTCGAAGAAGCGCTCGCACAGGTGGACCTTGTCACTGAGCACGGGGATTACCCAGGCGATCGTGCCCTTCTCGCACTTCCGCTCGGTTTTCGAGTGACACTTGTACTCGATCCCCTCGTCCAAGCCCTCGACGATCTTGTCGAGTTTTTCATCGACTTTCTGCGCACGGTCGGTGGTGTGCGCTCCGAACCACTCGTCGTAATATTTGGAGTCGGCGGCGACCTGGCTGCGGCCGAACGTGTGGGTCCCGAGCGCGATTGGTAGCATCCACTTCGCGACCGCCTCCGCGCGCAGAATCTCGGCCTGCTGGTGCGCGTCACAGTCCTTGAAGCTCGCCCCCTCGGCGCTCTTCTGGCCGGGTGAGTCGGGCTCGATCAACGGCTCGGGCGGCGGCTCGGCCTTGGCGAGCTCGAGCTCGACGGCGTTGCAGGCGAGCTCGACCTTGCGGATTCCCTCGGCCCCGAACACGTGGACTGACGGCCGCAGCAGCGCAATGTCGTAGGTGCCCGGCTGGTCCAGGTGATAGTAGTCCGAGAGCGTGTAGACGGTCGCGAGCGCATCACCTGCGTCGAGCTCGACGAGATCGGCCTCGGTCGGCGCCTCCAGCTTGACGCGCAAGCCCCAGAAATCGACCGGCTGATCGCCGCGGTCGACCGTGAAGTACTCGCGCTCGGGGCTCGCGAACGGGAGATTTCGGGCGACGAATTGCGCCGGAGAATCGCCGAGGTTGACGACCGACACCCGCAATTGCGAGGGACTGTCCGGGGTCTGTTTGGGGATGACGCTGACCGAGCAGGCGAGCTCGAGCTCGGCCGGATCCGCCCGCCAGGACTCCTCGTCGGAGAGCTCGGGCTCCACGGTTGGATCGATACAGGCGGGCAGCAGCAACACAAAAGGAATGATTCGAACACGCTTCATCGCGGGCATCCTGGGGCCCGCGTTCGAAGGGTGTCAAGGAGTTCGGTCGACGCGTTCCTGCGGTCGATTTGCTCGTACGCTCCGCGCTCGCACGGCGGTCCAATCCGTCGGATGGCCGCTTGGCTGGTCTGCTCAGCTTGCCAGCACGCCGAGGATCATCCCGACGTGCGTCCAGTCGACGTCGGTGGCGGCGAGGATGTCCCGCACGCTGCGGACCTCGACGTAGGTCCGCTCCGAGTCGTGCTCGCCGAAGCGCTGGCCCTGGCGAGCCTCGAACACCGCGATCTCGTCGGCGTCGAGCTCGACTGAATAGAGCTCGGCGCGGTGGCTGAGCATGGTGGCCATGCATTGCCGCGCGCCGCAGTACACGAGCCGCTCGGCGGCCACGTGCACGCCGGTCTCCTCGTGCAGCTCGGCGGCCGCGACCGCGCGGGCGTCTTGCGCTGCGCTCGGTGACGAGCCGCCGGGCAGCTCGTGCACGAGTCCGTCGGGGGTCGCTGCGTTCGAGCGGAACTCGCGAACCAGCACGACTCGCGTGTCGAGCAAGGTCTCACCGCGGTGGTAGGCGAGCACCGCCGCGATGTCCGATCGCGTGATCACGACCTCGCTGCGTTTGTGGCGGTCTTCCTCGGGAATGAACAGATCGACCTTGAGCGCCCAGCAAAACAGCGGACGATCCGGCTTCGAGCGGAACTGCCACTCGAGCTGTGCGCCGTCGAGTCGGTGCCCTGCCCCTTGCTGCGCGCCAAGCCAGCGTTGAAAGCCGGGTTGTTGCCAGATCTCGAGCGGAACCTCGCGCTCGCCTCCGCGACGCAGCGCGCCCGGACCGAGCCGCGCGAGCGCGTGGTCGAGCGCCGCCGCCAAGCTGTCGGCCTGGGGGATCCCCAGGTTGCCGGCGTGATGCTGCAGATAGCGGAGCTTCGGCGCGTCGGCGGGAGCACCGAGGAC
>DATLLB010000857.1:0-7465 GCA_035538075.1 Enhygromyxa sp. | reverse complement strand
CGGCTTCGACTCCTACGACAGCTACGCGTACCTCGGCGGGGTCGGGACCTCGGTCATCAACCCCAACCCGCAGGGGTAGTCATCACTCAACGCGCCAGGCAAAGATCCCGCTGAGCTTGCGATCCTCCTCGCGCGCCCCCTCGGGCACCGAGATCGACACCAGGTCCCCCGGCAAGAAGCTCACGTACAGCTCCCCGCGCTTGTTGTAGAGGTCGGGGTGCTTCTTCGGATCGTCGGTCTTGTCGTCGATCAGCGTGCGCTCCGACGACCAGCCGATCGTCGCCTCCACGCACACGGGCGGCGCGCCCGTCGAGCACACGACCACGTACTTCTGCTCGTCGAGCGCGACCTCGTTGATGCCGAGATCCGAGTCGGTGGTCTGCATCGCGAGCTCGGCCACGACCTCGCGACCGGCGGGCGAGAGCAGCTCGCGGGCGCGCAGCACCAGCGAGGTGGTGGTGCTCGAGACCCCGCCGACGCCGGAGCTGCTCATGTCCATCAGCGGCTTGGTCCAGTACCAGCCGGCCTCGGTCTCGAGCGCGAGGATCAACCAGCCGTAGAAGCCGGCGTCGAACCAGCTGACCTGCACGAGCTCGGCGGCATTGAACGAGCCGGCCAGCGCGGCCTTGTTCAAGCTGCGACTCGCAGGCTTGTCGTTGACCGGCGGCTTGCGATCGCAGGTCACCGCCGTGGCCGCGACCTCCGAGCCCTGCCCGGCGAGCAGCTCGGCCGAGACCTTCGCACACAGCTCGTCGATGGTCTTGACCGGGCCCGCGACCGCGACCATGAGCTCGGCCGGCAGCGGCTTGCCGGGGCCGCAGCCGACGATCGGCTCCCCGGCGCTGCAGGCCGTCAAGCAGGCCGCGAGCGAGGGCTCGTCGAGCGTCGCGTCGGCGCGACGGCGAGCGGTGTCGCATTGCGTCAGGCAAGCGACCTCGCACGGCTGCGCGGCGAAGTCCTCGACCTTGGCGAGATCCTGTCCCTTCTGCACGCCTCGCAAGAAGCCCCACATCCCGGCGCGCGCCCACTCGTCGCCGGTCGACTGCCAGAAGCCGAACAGCTGACCGTCGCGGACCTGGAAGATCATCGTGTGCGTGGGCTTGCCCTTGAGCGAGACCGTCGCCTCGGCAGCGCCGGGGATCTGCTTGGACTCGGCCAGCACGGCGTCGGAGCTCTGCACCTTCTTCTCGGCATACTTCACGTCGTCGTAGCCGGTCTTGATCAGCTGGAGATTGGCGGTGCAGTTGTCGACCGCGACCGTCATCTCGTAGTGACCGTTGATGCCGCGCGGAGCGAGATCCTCGGCGCCGATCACCGTCGTGTCGAAGGTCCAGGTGCCGGCCAGCGCCGCGACGGTCTCGCAGTAGGCCGACGGCTGCACCGCCGGCTCGCCGCCGAGCTTGGTGCAGACGTTGTCGACGCAGCTCAGGCCCTCGGCGCAGTCTTCCTTCTTCGTGCACGCCTCGCCTTCGCCACCCGGCTCGGACTTGCAGCTGGCGAGCAGAGCCAAACCGAGTGTGGCGATCGCGAGAGCAGCGTGGCGCATGAGCGGACGCTACCGCGACGCCGCCCAACTCGGGTGCTCTTGCGCCATGTTTTGCGCGCTGACAGCGCGAAACCTGGGTTAACCAAGATTTTTCTCACGAATTGTGCGTTTAGAGTTGGCTAGAAACTACCGAATCTGTCTTAGATACTAAGTCCTAATGACGTGTGTCGGCCGGGAACGAGGGCCGACTCGAGGTCGCCGCCCCGCATGATGCGGGTTTCGCGGCGCTCGTGAACCGAGCCCAACTGAGAGAGGATGCGTGCGATGAAGACCCTGCGACTGCTTTCCCTTTGCCTTATCGGGAGCGCCTTGACCCTGGCGGCGTGCTCCGAGAAGGACGATCCGTCGGGCGACAGCTCGAGCGGCAACGACAACAACGACAACAGCGACGACCCGACCGAGTCCGGCGACGAGAACACCGACTTCGCCGAAGAGGCCGAGGAGGAAGAGGGCGACGGCGACGGCGATCCGACCGGCGGGTTCGTGCCCGACGAGGACATCGGCGGCGCGTCGAGCTGCGATCCGTGGGCGCAGGACTGCCCCGAGGACGAGAAGTGCGTCGCGTATGCGAGCAGTGGCGGGACCTGGGACGCCAACAAGTGCGTTGCGGTCAACGGCGACAATCAGCAGGGCGATCCCTGCATGTACGCGGGCGCGGTCGAGTCGACCGACGATTGCGGCGTCGACAGCTGGTGCTGGGACGTGAGCGCCGAGGGCGTCGGCACCTGCACCACGTTCTGCACGGGCAGCCCCGACGATCCGCAGTGCGATCCGGGCACCGCGTGCTCGATCGCCAACAACGGCTCGATCAACCTGTGCCTGCTGGCCTGCAACCCGCTGCTGCAGGACTGCCCGGTCGACGGCACCTCCTGCTTCTGGGACGGCGGCAGCTTCGTCTGCGCCAACGCGACCCAGGACATCCCGGCCGGCGAGCCCTGCGGCTTCATCAACGACTGCATCGGCGGAACCATCTGCCTCGCACCCGAGGCGTTCCCGAGCTGCAACGGCGCGTCGTGCTGCGGTGAGTTCTGCGACCTCGCCGACCCGACCTGCACGATCGGCGGGACCGAGTGCACCGCCTTCTTCGAGGAAGGCACGGCCCCGCCCGGATACGAGGACGTGGGCGTGTGCGCGATCCCGGGCTGAGGCTACTTAGCCCCCCGCGGCCGGCATCGTTCGCGCTTGGGCACGTTGTTTGCCAACGCGCGTGGTGACCCCCGGAGGGGGGTCATCGATCTGCTCGAGAGCGGTCGGCGATTCGCCGGTCGCTCTCTTTTGTTAACCTCTCGCGGTGCGCAACCCCCTGCGAGTCCTGTACTCGACGCTGTGGTGGACGACCTTTGCGCTGGTCTGCTTCGTGATGTTCCTGGGCGCGACGGTCTGCTTCGTGCTGACCGTGCCCTTCGATCGTCGGCGCCTGATCCAGCACCTGTACTCGTGCTTCTGGGCGCAGATCATGTTCTACCTCAACCCGTTCTGGCGCCTGCACATCGAGGGCCGCGCGAAGCTGCCGTGGCGCGGGCCGGCGGTGTTGGTCAGCAACCACGAGTCGCTCGGCGACATCTTGGTGCTGTTCGGGCTCTACCGACCGTTCAAGTGGGTGAGCAAGTCGGCGGTGTTTCGCACGCCATTCCTCGGCTGGAACATGTACTACAACGGCTACGTGCCGCTCGTGCGTGGCGACAAGGACAGCATCATCGAGATGCACCGTCGCTGCATGAGCTGGCTCGAGCGCGGCGTGCCGATCATGATGTTCCCCGAGGGCACGCGCTCACCCGACGGCGAGATCAAGCTGTTCAAGGACGGGGCCTTTCGCATGGCGATCGAGGCCAACTGTCCGCTCTATCCGATCGTGCTGTCCGGCACCGCCGACACGCTGCCCAAGCACGGCCTGCTGCTGAAGCTGCGCGCGCACTGCCGCGTGCGCGTGCTCGATCCGATCGATCCGGCCCAATTCGGGGGCGACGTCGAGGCGTTTCGCGATCACACCCGCGCGCTGATCATGGCCGAGAAGCAGCGCATGCTGGAGGCGCGAGGATGATCGACGAGCTGGTGCTGATGCGGCACGGCGAGACGGTCGGGCAGTCGTCGATCCGCCTCTACGGCTCGACCGACGTCGCGCTCGCGCCTGAAGGTGAAGCGCAGATGATCGCCAGCGCGCGGCGCCTCGCCGGGCGCCGCTTCGACGCGGTGTTCACCAGCCCGCTGGGTCGGGCGCGTCGCTCGACCGAGGTCGTGCTCGCGAGCATCGAGCACCCGGCGATCGCGATCGAGGAGGTCGAGGGCTTCCGCGAGATCGACTTCGGCGCGTGGGAGGGCTGGACCTGGGACGAGGTGCGCGAGCGCGATCCCGAGAACTTCGCCCGCTGGGATCGCGAGGGCGCGCAGTTTTGCTTCCCGCGCGGCGAGCTGCGATCGGCGTTCGTCGAGCGCGTGCAGCTCGCGACCGGGCCGACGATCGAGGCTCGGTTCGCGGCCGGAGCCCAGGCGATCCTGGCGGTCGTGCACAAGGGCGTGATCAAGGCGATCGCGGCGCGGATGCTCGGGTTGTCGCTGCACGAGCTGGTCGACTTCGAGCTGTCGCTCGGCGCGATCCGTTGCCTGCGACGCGAGGGTCGGTCGGGGACCTGGACGGTCGCGTGCGAGCCGATCGAAACTCCCTGAGTCGCTCGACGAAACTGCTCACGCCGTGAACTTCTTCTCCCACGCCACCGTCGCCGCGCGTCGCTCCGAGGATCCCCGCTGGATCCTCGGCTCGATGCTGCCGGACTTCGTGAGCATGGCCGGACTGCGGTTGGAGTCGGTCCACGGCGATCTCCCGCTCGAGCGCGGGGTCGCGTTTCACCACGCCTGCGACGACGCCTTTCATGGCGCGCCGCTGTTCGTCGATCTGATGGAGCGCGCCCGCGAGGAGCTCGAGCACGACGGGCTCGACAGCGGCCCGGCGATGGCGATCGGTCACGTCGGCGTCGAGCAGCAGCTCGACGGTCACCTGGTCGCGCGCGACGGGGTCTCGTCGAGCTACCGCTACGCGATGAGCGAGGCGGCCGACGTCGCGGTGCTGCTGCGCTTCGGCGGGCTCACGCCCGAGGAGGGTCAGTCGCGCTGGCGGCAGCTGTGCGAGCGCCTCGTGAGCGCCCCGGTCCCGCTGCGCTACACCGAGCCTGCGTTCGTGGCCGATCGGCTGATCCGGATCCTGTCGGCGCGACCGCGGCTGGCGGTGCCGTTCGGCCGCGAGCCGCTGGTGTTCGAATGGGCTCGCCGCGCCGCCCCCAAGGTAGCCGCGAGCGCCGAGGCGCTGTTCGAGCAGGTCGAGGCCCGGCTGGCTGCAGCAGGAAAATCGGCCCCTTGCGGGGGCATTTGAGCTTCTGCCAAGGTCCCGGCCGTGTCCCAGCAGCTCGACCGCGCCCGCGCTCGCTTCGAGGCGACGCCGCGTTCGCTCGATGACGACGACCTGACCCGCATCGCGCGGGGCGATCGTGGGTGTCTCGGCGACCTGCTCTCGGGCTTCGGCGCGGTGACGCTGGTCGCCGCGATGATCCTCGCTGCGCTCGAGATGATCGCGTTCGAGTGGGCGTACCTCGGCATGGCGATCTGGATCGGCGGCTTCGTGTGGGGGACGGTCTCGCAGTCGCGCTCGGGCCAGCAACGCAAGGGCGCGCTCGAGTCCGGTCCGCTGGTGCTGGCCGTGGTCCTGCGCGCCGACGAGTGGCTGCGGCGGCCGGGCAAGCGCGTCGGTCGAGCGGTGGTGCTGTTCACCACCGATCCCGCGCGGCGCTTCGATCGCGAGTGGCTCGAGCCGCTCGCCAAGCAGCTCGAGCGCCGGCTCGACGGCGCGGCCGGGACCGCCGAGTGGGTGCCCGTGCGCGCGCTGCTGGCCGATCGCGACAGCTTCGGCGTGCATCCGATCCCCGCCAGCGTGCTCGAGCATGACGAGGCGCCGCTCTACTTGGCGAGCCTGGTCGTGCACCCCGAGCGGCTCGAGGGCGGCTACCTCGGCTACGAAGACGATCGCGAGGCCGGCGAGCTCGACCTCGAGATCGACGCGACGCTGCGGCCACCCGCCGTGATCGCGATCGTGGACGCCGAGCGAGGCTTCGTCGAGCAGGTCCCGCGCGCGAGCGCACCCGCGGGGTGAGCCGTGGAGATTGTCGTCCCGCTGCTCGCGACGTTCGTGTTCCTGGTCGCCTCGACCGTGCTGCTCGCGACCGTCGGTCGTCGCCGTCGACGCGGCCGCGGGATCGAGCGGCGCGAGCTTCGAGCGATCGAGGGCGTGATCGGGGTCCAGCTCGCCGAGCTGGTCGCCGAGGCCATGCAGCTGCGCCGGCTGCTCGAGGACGCGGCCGCGAGCGGGCGCGAGATGTTGGCGATCGAGGTCCAGCTGGGCACCGCGCTTCGGCGACCGCTGTGGCGACAGATCGAGGACGCGAACTTCGGCCACGAGCTCGACCGCATCCGCCGTGACGCGAGCGCGTGGCTGATCCGCTTCGCGGGCCTCGGCGCTGCAGATCGGCAGATCGTCGAGCTGCTCGGGCTCGAGGTCGAGCCGATCCGCGCGCTGCTCGAGGCCGAGCGCTTCCACTGGGAGGACGACGGCCCCCCGTTCCGCCCGCTCCGCGATCGCGGCGACGAGCTCGGTCTCGTGCAGCGACGGCTGGCGGCGGCGATCGACTGTCTGCGACGGATCGAGCGCGAGCTGATCGACTATCGACCGGGCGGCTATCGCTGACGCTTCACATCCCCACGGCGACGGGCTCGACCCGCGCCAGCGCACGGGGCCGATCGCGGCGGCCGAAGAAGCGCTCGAGGTGCGCGAGGATCGTCCGCAGCTTGGGCGACTCGGCCAGCACCTCGGGCATCACCGCGCTGAACAGCAGGCGCCGCCCGACCTGCTGCTCGAGCACGGGCGTGAGCGCTTCGTCGTCGAGCTCGCGCTCGCCAAACTCGAGCTCGGTCAGCAGCCCGACGCCGAAGCCGTGCTCGACGAAGCGACGCAGCAGCTGCGGATCCTGGGCCTGGATCGCCGGCGTGATCGCGACGCTGCCGCCCGCGAGCAGCGGCCAGCGCTCGACGTCATCGCCCGAGCGCGACGCGAGCAGCACGTGCGCGCCCAGGTCCTCCAGCGACTGCGGCGTGCCGTGGCGATCGAGGTAGCTCGCGCTCGCGTACAGGCTCTCGCGCACGCTCCCGAGCGGGCGCGTCAGGTAGCGATTGCTGGGCCGCTCGACACCCAGGTGCAGGGCCACCTCGACGTCGTCGAGTAGCTCGGCCACCGGATCGGCCGAGACGCGCAGATCGAGGCACAGCTGCGGAAACTTGGCGCGGAACAGCCCGAACACCAGCGCGACCGCGTCGGCCGGCAAGCTCGATGGAACGCCCACGCGCAGCGTCCCACGCAGCACGTCGTCGCCCACTCCCCGCAGCGACCGGAGCAGCGCATCGGTCTCGCGCAGCAGCGTGCGACCGTGCCGAGCGAGCACCGCCCCGGCCGCGGTCGCCTCGACCCCGTTGCGGCTGCGCTCGAGCAACGGCACGCCCGCGCGCACTTCGAGGGACTCGACCCGACGCCGCAATGTGGCGCGCGGTTGGTTGAGCTTCTCGGCCGCGGCCTTGAACGACCCGTGCTCAATCACCGCCAAGAACGCGCGAGTTTCTTCGAGATCCATCGTGTTCGACTCCGTCGTGAAGGGCGAGTCAGACCGTCGGCGAGCCGTCGGCGACCGTCGGCACCGTCGCAGGCCCGAGGCCGACCGTCGTGACGACCGTCGGACTCGCCAGCACCCCACCCCCGCATCCCCAGATCAGCCCCAATCGGCCCGAATTCGGGACGCGGAGCGAGGTTGCGAAGGTAGCGAGGCGCACGAAGCGAGCGGATTGCGAACCCTGTGCCAGCGCGTGATCAGCCCGGGATCGAGCAGA
>DATLLB010000856.1:0-3413 GCA_035538075.1 Enhygromyxa sp. | reverse complement strand
GGGATGTCTTCGGTCGAGGTCGGCGCCTTCACGAAGTTGGCGTCCACGGCGATCATCAAGCGACCGGTGCACGTGCACGGGTTCTCGCGATCGACGTGGTAGCAGCGCGGCGCGAGGTAGTCCTCGATGCGCTTGCGCGCGCGGGTGAGCCGAACTCGGTAGGCGCTCTCTTTGATCCCGAGCATCTCGGCGGCCTCGGTCGGCGACAGACCAACCAGATCGGTGAGCACGAACGAGAGCCGCACGCCGGGCGGCAGGCAGCCGAGCACCGAGGTCAGGCAGGTCCGCTTCAGCTCCCACAGCATCAGGTGGACCTTGGTCGGATCGTCGCCCATGCCCATGTTGGTCAGGTCGATCGGCCGCGTGATGTCGGAGCGCAGGATGTTGTCGAGCGACTCGAAGCTGTGCTCGGAGCGGCGCCCGAGGTTCTCCTCCATCGAGCGCGCCATCATCCCGAGCAGCGTGCGGCCAGGGTCGCCGTCGTTGAGCAGCTTCTGATCGTCGAGCTTGGCGACCTGCTGGATCAGCTCTTCGAGGAAGCGCACTGCATCCCTTCGCGCGCCACACATCTGGTACGCGAACGCGTAGAGGCTGGGGAGCTCCTGAGTGAGCAATGCGCGGACGGACTCGGGGCGGCTCGGCATGCGCTGGCGAGAATATCACTGTTTCCAGGTTACTTGGCCGCCGCGGTCGTCGGCTTCGGCGACGCCCGTTCACCCAATGCCCTCCCGGGCTCGGCGCAGAACCTATTGGAAGCGCGCCTCCACGGCATTCCAAAACTTCGCCTGCATGGTCGCGTCGCCAGTCAGGCCAGCCAGACGGTTGATTTCCTGCATTCCAGTAGGGCTGGTGACGTTGATTTCGGTCAGGTACGGGCCGAGCACGTCGATGCCCGCGAACAGCTGTCCGTGCTCGCGCAGCCACGGTCCCAAGCGCGAGCAGATCTCACGATCACGCTCGCTCAGCTCGGTGGCCGACGGTGATCCGCCAGCATGGAAGTTGTTGCGCAGCTCGCCCCGGCTCGGAACCCGCAGCACGGCGCCGACCGCCTCACCATCGACCAGCAAGATGCGCTTGTCACCTTCGGAGGCCTCGGGCACGAACTGCTGCGCGACCGTCCAGCGCGTCTCGTCGGCGGTCGCGATCTCGAGCACGGTCGAGAGGTTGGGATCGCCGTCGATCGCCATCAGCACTTCGTGACCGCCGTGCCCGAGCAGCGGCTTGACGATCATGCGACCGCCGAGCTCGTCGAGCATCGCCCGGAGATCCGCGGTGCGTCGCAGCAGTCGGGTCTCGGGGATCAAGTCCGGGAACGCGAGCATGCTCAGCTTCTCGTTGAAGTCGCGCAGCCCGTGCGGATCGTTGAGCACCAAGGTCCCGGCGCGATCGAGGATCCACGTGGCCGAGATGAACGAAGCGTCGACCGGCGGATCCTTGCGCATGAGCACGACCGCGAACGAAGCCAGCGAGCGATGCTCCGGCTCGCCGCGATCGATCATCGGCGCCGAGAGATCGTCGCTCGCCGGCCCCACCAGGCGAGCCCGCGCGAAGGCTTGGCCGCCGTGCAGCGACAGCCCGTCGAGCGTGACGTAGTACGGCCGATGGCCGCGCCGCAGCGCCTCCGTGATCATCACGTAGCTGGTGTCGGCGCGCGGTTTGAGCGTGGGCAGGGGATCGAGCACGAACAGGACGTCGGCCATGCGGCGCGATGCTAACCGACGAATATCCACAGCTCCTGTGGATAGTCTGTGGACATCGGTGGAGGAGCTCGCGCCGGCCGTGATCGGGTGCGGAGCATCTGCTCAGCGCCCATTCGCGCGGTCAGTTGTGCGACTCCCGACCCTTCGCCAAGATCGCCAAATCTTTAGATCGCTCGGCGCGGCCGGGCATACTTGTAGGACACGTGCCCACACCAAAGGCCAGCGTCAACGACAACAGCGCGCGAGAGCTCGCCCGCGCGCTCCTGGGTCCCGCGTGGCCCCGGGTGCGGCGGATCCCGTTGATCCGCCGCGAGGTTCGCGAGTCGCTCTCGGACAGCGCGCTCGAGATCCTCTTTTCCGCGGCCGAGCTGCTGGTCGAAGGCGATCACGAGCTCGGCAACCGCGGGATCTCGATGGGTCGTGGCTACGCGACCGTGATGCTGACCGTCGATCTGACCCGCAGCGCGCCGCTGCTGCGCGAGCGCGCCGACGAAGCCACCGCGGAGCGCGTGGCCGAGCTGATGCGCGGCAGCGCGAGCGTGCGTCGTCACGTCACCGACTTGGCGCGACCGCGTCTCGCCGCGCTGTTCCACGCCGATCCGCGGAGCCTGCGGATCGAGCTGCTGCCGAGCGTGCGCGTGTCTGGGGCCCGCATCCTGATCGACGGTGACGCGGTGGTCTCGGTCCGCGACAATCGAGCGACCCAGCCGATCGGCAAGCAGGTGGGCGGATGAGCCGAGCGAGCGAGCGCATCGAAGAGCAGGCGCCGGACGAGACCGGGACCGAGCACCTCTACACGGTGGCCGAGGTCGCGCGGCTGTTCGAGCTGCCCGAGTCGCGGGTCCGCTACTGGTCGCAGACCGGCTTCATCTCACCCTCGGTCAAGCAGGGCGCGCGGCGCTTCTATACCTTTCGCGATCTGATCTCGATCAAGGTCGCCAAGGAGCTGCTCGACGCCGGCCTGCCCTTGCAACGGGTCCGTCGCAGCCTCGACGCGCTGCGCTACCACCTGCCCCGCGTCGACGCCCCGCTCGCGCGCCTGCGGATCCGCAGCGACGCCGATCGGATCCTGGTCGAGGACGGCGCTTCCACCTACGAAGCGACCACCGGTCAGCTGCTGCTCGACTTCGACATCGACAAGCTGCGCGACCGGGTGGCCGAGGTGCTGACCTTGCCGTGGGTCGACGGCGCGCGCCCGCAGCTGGTCGAGCCGGCCGCGAGCACTGCCTACGAAGCATTCCAGCGCGGCCTCGCCCACGAGGAGCAGTGGGACGGCGTCTCGATTGAGAGCGATCCCTTTCGTGGCGCGGTCGCGTGCTACGAGCAGGCCGTCGAGCTCGACCCCGAGTTCGCCGCCGCGTGGACCAACCTCGGCAGCCTGTTGGCGATGACCGGCGAGATCGAGCGCGCGCGCGACTGCTTCGATCACGCGCTGCGCAGCGATCCCGATCAGCCCGAGGCGCAGTGCAACCTCGCCGAGCTGGCCCTGCGCAGCGGCGAGATCGAGCTGGCGATCAGCGGCTTTCGCCAGGTGCTGCGCAGCGATCCCGATCAGCTCGAGGCCCACTACGGGCTCGCGCGTGCGCTGCTCGAGGTCGGCGGCAAGGGCCAAGCGCTCGCGCACCTCGAGCGGTTCTGCCACGAGGTCGAGCGGCTGCCGGCGAGCGAGCGGAACGCCGACTTGAAGGCCCGCAAGCGGCACGTCGAGCGCGT
>DATLLB010000855.1:0-6646 GCA_035538075.1 Enhygromyxa sp. | reverse complement strand
ACCGGCGCAGCGTCCTTGTCGGGCGCGCTGACCTGCGATCCATCGGTGGTCGCGGCGTCGGGCTTGGGCGCCGCCTTGCCGGACTTCTCGGCTTGCTGCGGCTCCTCGCCCTTGCAGCTCGAGCCGAGCAACGCGAGCGCGAGCGCCACCGCTACCCCTATGCCGAAGCCACTGCGGAAGCGCGTCATGGCTGCGGCACCCAGCGCTTGCCCGTGCGGATGAACCGACGAGGAAAGGCGTGAACGCGCTCGGGCACGCCGCCGCCCTCGCCGGGCAACGACGCATATTCGGGATCGTGAGGCATGACGATGTGGATGTTGCTCTCGACCGCGGCGATCTTCGGCAGGATCGGCTCGCTCGCCCGCTCGGGCGCGCAGCTCAACCATCCGCGCCAGTCGCCGGCCGCGAGGCGCAGCAGGATGCTCAGCGTCGGCGGTGGCAGATCGACCTGCTCCGACTCCCACTGCGAGAGGATCGCGGTCGCCGTGGCCCAGCGACCCGCTCGCGTCTCGAGCCCGTCGGCGACCGCGTCGTGGCCCTGGTCGGCCGCGATCGTGGTGACGTAGAAGCGCGCGACGAAGCGGCGCGGCGACTCGCCCGACGGCGTCTTCCAGGTGTCGAACCAGCGCAGCTCCGCCGCCTCGAGATCCAAGCTCGCCTCTTCACGACACTCGCGTCGCGCCGCCTGCGCGAACGCGAGATCGAGATCGTCGCTGCCGTCCTCGGCCTCGACGCGCCCGCCCGGAAACACCAGCGCGTCAGGCATGAACGCGCTCTTGCTCGAGCGGCGCAGCATGTAGAGCTCAGGCTGGTCAGGGCTGCGCGGCCGCAAGACCACGACGGTTGCCGCCGGATTGACCGTGGCGCTCATCGTGACGGTGCTACCACGTTCAGCCCCCCGCCGAACAGCGCCGCGAACTTGTGTCCGAGCGACGACGCGCCGTACCCTCGCGGGCGATGGTCCGCGTGTTCGTCTCCCAGAACTGCATCGATCGCTGGCTCGGCGCCGGAGGGATCGGGATCGAAGGCGACTTCCTGCGCTTCCACGCGGTCCCGCGGGCGATCCTCTACATCAACCCGAGCGTGTACTTCGTGCGCATCGACGGCGGCGAGGTCGATCCCTACGACATCGTCGGCGCGGTGAAGACCTCGCAGGAGCTCGCGCAGATGGGCGCCGAGCACTTCGAGAGCTCAGTCGTCCTCGGCGACTACGCCTACACCGTCAACCCAGGCTTCGTCGCGACCCCGGTCGGCCAGGACGGCTCGCCGATCATGGTCGACGGCGGCACCTGGGGACAGCTCGTCGGCGCCATGGAAGCGCTGGGGACCGGCTACTGACGGGCGGGTCTGTTCGGCATCGGGTGCGCAGGTCATACTGCCACCGCCTGTGATGCTGCTCGCCCACGATGGCCCCCCGACGGGGGGCACCACGCGCGGTCAACAGCCACGAACCGATCCGCTTCGCTCGCAAAGCGAGCGAACGTCCGCGAAGCGGACGCCCGCGGCTCACACCGAGGCGGCCGCGGGGGGGCCAAGCTAGTGCTCACGTTCTTCATCCTGGCCGCGCTCGCCTACGGCGCGGCCTCGTTCGCGTACGGGGCGGGCACCGACGAAGGCAGCCCGATCAAGAAGTGGGGCCGCCTGCTGCTGGCCGCGGCGGCGGTGCTGCACCTCGGCACCGTGGGCGCCCAGTGCGTCGACGGCAACCATCCATTCAAGTCGGTCTATCTCGCGACCAGCCTCGGCCTCTTGATCGCAGTCGTCGGCTTCCTGGCGATCAGCGCGACGCGCAGGCCGATGCGCGCGCTCGGGGCCGTGCTCGCGCCGCTCGGGTTGATCGGCCTGACCGTCGGGGTGGTGATGGGCCCGACCACCGCGCAGCAGGAGGTCTCGGCCGGGTTGGTGCGCACGCACGTCGCGTTGGCGACGCTCGGGGTCGCGGGCTTCGTGCTCGCGGCCGGCGTCGCGGGGCTCTACCTGGGCATGGAGCGGCGCCTGCGGACCAAGCAGTTTCAGCCAGGACAGACCGGAATCTCACTGGCGGGGCTCGACCGCCTGCACTGGTGGTTGGTGTTGCTCTCCACGCCGGTGTTCACCCTCGCAATCGTTACCGGGGCGATCGCCTTGCTGCGCGAGCAAGGCCCGGAGATGCTCAGCGCGCGAGCGGTCGAGATCACCGCGGCGGCTGTGGCCTTCTTCGCAACAACGGCGAGTCTCGTCTCACGCGCGGTGTGGGGCATGCGTGGTCGCAAGGCCGCGTGGCTGACCATGGTCGCGTTCGTGTGCATGGTGCTGATCCTGGTCTGGTACGGAGTCCGCTGATGAACCTGTTGGCGGTAGGCCTCAACCACACGACCGCGCCGGTCGACGTGCGCGAGCAGCTGGCCGTGCCGCGCGAGCAGATCGGCGAGAGCCTCTCGGGCTTGGTTCGCCGCGCATCCTTGAGCGAGGTCGTGCTGCTCTCGACCTGCAACCGCGTCGAGGTCTACGCGGTCCAGCCCGAGCGCCCGCAGCCCGACAGCATCGTCGACGCGCTCGCCGAGATCCGCGGAGTCCACCGCGACGTGGTCCGCCGCCACTGCTTCGTGCGCGAGCATGACGGCGCGGCGCGACACATCTTCCGGGTCGCGGCCAGCCTCGAGAGCATGGTCGTCGGCGAGCCGCAGATCCTCGGCCAGGTGAAGGACGCGTGGCAGCTCGCGCGCGAGCGGCAGACGGTCGGTCCGATCCTCGATCGCTGCCTGACGATGGCCTTTCGCGGCGCCAAGCGGGTGCGCAGCGAGACCGAGATCGCCCGCGGCGGCGCCTCGGTGGCCTCGGTCGCCGTCGAGCTCGCGCGCAGCATCTTCGGCGAGCTGCGTGGCTCGACCGTCGCGCTGATCGGCGCCGGCGAGATGAGCCGGCAAGCCGCGCTGCACCTGCGCGCGGCCGGGGCCACGCGTGCGCTGGTGGTCAACCGCAGCCGCGAGCGCGGCGAGGCGCTGGCCAGCGCGGTCGAGGGCCAGTACCTCGACTGGGATCAGCTCGACGAAGCGCTGATCAACGCTGACGTGATCGTGACCGGCACCGGCGCGACCGAGCCGATCGTCACGCTCCCGAGGATGCGCAAGATCATGCGCAAGCGTCGAGGCCGGCCGATCTTCTTCGTCGACATCGCGGTCCCGCGCGACGTCGATCCCAAGGTCGGCAAGCTCGACTCGGTCTACGTCTACGACGTCGACGATCTGCAGAAGATCCTCACCCAGAACCTGGCCGCGCGCGGGCACGAGGCCGACGCCGCCAACCTCGTGATCGAGCAGGAGATCACCGCGTTCCTGCACTGGCAGCGCGCGCGCAGCCTCAACCCGGTGATTCGCGAGCTCCGCACGCACGCGCGGGCGATCATGCAGCACGAGGTCGACAAGGCGCTCAAGCGGATCGGTGACCTCGACCCCGAGCAGCGCGAGGTGATCGCCACACTCGGCCATGCGATCACGCAGAAGATCCTGCATCGCCCGCTCAAGGCCCTGCGCGAGTCGGCGATGCGAGCCGAGGGCGACGAGCTGGCCGGCGCGCTGCGGACCTTGTTCGCGCTCGAGCAGGCGCTCGACAACGAAGACCTCGCGAGCGAAGCTGACTGCGGTCCGGCGTTCGACGATCCCTTGCTCGACCCGATGGCCGAGCGGGTCTCCGTCGGCGTCCGCAGCGAGGCAGGGGCGCTCGATCCCCTCGAGCTCGATTGATGGCGAGTCAAGCAAACCAATCCACCCGCACGCTGCGGCTCGGCACGCGTGCCAGCGCGCTGGCGCTGTGGCAGGCCAACCACGTGCGCGACGAATTGCTCGCGCAGCACCCCGGGCTCGCGGTCGAGCTGGTCGAGATCACGACCGAGGGCGATCGGATCCTCGATCGCCCGCTCAACCAAGTCGGCGGCAAGGGGCTGTTCGTCAACGCGATCGAGGATCAGCTGATCGCCGGCACGATCGATCTCGCGGTCCACAGCATGAAGGATCTGCCCGGGCACACGCCCGACGGGCTCGCGATCGTCTGCATTCCGCCGCGGGCTGATGCGCGCGACGTGCTGGTCGGCCCGGCGGGCTCGCGCTTGAGCACGCTGCCCGCGGGGACTCGGCTCGGGACCTCGAGCTTGCGGCGCGCGGCGCTGGCCAAGCGGGTGAATCCGGGGCTCGAGCTGGTCTCGATCCGCGGCAACGTGCCCACGCGCATCGGCAAGATCGCCGAAGGTACGGTCGACGCGATCCTGCTCGCCGCCGCGGGCCTCGAGCGGCTCGGGCTTGGCGAGGTGATCGCCGAGTATCTCGACGCCGAGCAGTTCTGTCCGGCTGCGTGCCAGGGCATCCTCGCGATCGAGGCGCGCAGCGACGACGAAGAGGTCGCGCGCCTGCTCGCGCCGCTCGAGCACGGCGAGTCGGCGATCGTCGCTGCGGCCGAGCGCGCGTTCCTGCAGCGGCTCGAAGGCGGCTGTCAGGTGCCGATGGCCTGCCACGCGGTGCTCGACGCGGGCGTGTTGAAGGTGCGCGGGCTGGTGGTCGATCCCGAGGGCGAGCCGCTGTTCGAGGCGCGCGCGAGCGGGGGGCCGAGCGAAGCCGGGACGCTCGGGCGCGAGCTGGCGGAGTCGCTGCTCGCGCGCGGGGCGGGGGAGATCATCGCGCGCTTGGCGAGCAACCGCGTTCGTTGACGCCCAAACCGGCGCGACCTTCGCGAAATCTCGTGCTCCGGGCATGCCGCGTCCCGTGCAAAACGGCGTAGGCGGCCGTTTCGAGCCTGATCGCACCTCGCGATGCCACGGCGCGAGGAAAAAGTCGGTAGTGACGACCTCGCGATGCTGCGACGCGAGGAAAAAGTCGGTAGTGACGACCTCGCGATCCCGCCAAGCGAGCCGCGTCGCGCCGGTGCAGACCTCGCGATCGTGCGATTTTGCGCGATTCACGTCATTCACCACCTGTCACTCGTGCGAATCGCCGAGAATCGGGGGATTCACCACCGGTGACAGCCAGCATTTCTCCGGCTTCGCGCCATTCACCGGTCGTCACGGGCCCGAAGGGGGCTGCGCCGCCCCCCGGCCGGCCGCGGAGACCCGTTCGGCGCGCGAATTCGCCCGAATCACCGCCGTGATCGAGCGTCGCGCCGCCAGCCGCCGGGAAAATCCCGCGGGTCCGGCGACACTCATCCAGTGATGCGTGCGCTCGCCGAGCTGCCACTGCCGGACCTCGTGGTCACGGCGGCCAGTCCCAACCAAGCGCGAGCGCCCGAGCGTGACGATCACGCGATGATCCTCGCCGCCCGACGAGGCGATCGAGCGAGCATGCGGGCGATCTACGAAGCCGAGGCGCCGAGCTTGGTTCGTCGGCTGCGGCACCTGACCGGCGATCTCGGGCTTGCGCAAGATCTCGCCCATGACGTGTTCGTGGTCGCGTTCAGCGGGCGCGCGGCCTTTGCTGGCGACGCGTCGCTGTCGACGTGGCTTCATGGGATCGCGCTCAACAAGTGGCGCAACGATCAGCGCAAGTCGAAGCGGCGACTGGCTCTGATCGCGACCCGACCCGCGCTGGAAGATCGGGGCCGCGACGCGAGCGAGACGGTCGAAGTCGACGACTTGCAGCGGAGGCTCGACGCCGCGCTGGCCGAGCTCCCGCCGACGCTGCGCGAGGCCTTCGTGCTGCGGGTGCTCGAGGCCTTGCCGCTGCACGAAGCCGCGCAGCTGGCCGGCGTCTCGCAATCAACCATGTCCAAGCGCGCGCACAAGGCCGAGCCGTTGGTTCGTGCGGCGCTCGAGTCGACCGAAGAGGGAAGGCGATGAGTGACTACGATCGAGCGTTGAGTGTTGCCCGGAGCGCCGTGGCGAGCGTGCCCGAGTTCGAGGCGATCGCTGCGAGCAGCGATCGCGATCGCGTGGCGTGGACCGACGAGGACCGCGAGGCCCGAGTCCGAGCGCGACGCTGGCTGCTGCTGGCGGCTGCGACCTGGCTGATGTGGCCGATCATCGAGGCGCTGGAGATGCGCTGGTTCGCGGCGACCGGCAGGGTCGTGTTCGAGCTGCCGATGGCGTGCTTGCTGCTCTGGGCCGCGCGTCTGAGCCAAGAACGCCGCCTTCGCTCCGCGCTGCTCACTCGAGCGATCGCGGCCTCGAACCTGATCCTCAGTGTTCTCTACGCATTGTCGTTCGGGGTCTCGCTGTCGACCTCCGGCTTGGCGATCCTGCTCGCCGTGTGCTCGGGTCGCTGCTTGCAGCTGCTTGGCGATCGCGGCCTCGATGGCAGCGAAGACCCGACCTCGAGCTTCGAGCCGGTCAAGTTCCGCGGCGTCCTGATCCTCGCGTTGATCCTCGCCTGCGCGGACGCTTTGACGTTGCTGTTCGCGATCACGTGGTCCGTCATCAGCCTGGCGCACGTGGTCATCCAAGATGACTACGTCCCATGGTCGCTGTGGCTGCCGCCCATCGTCATGACCGCCGGTGCAGTCGCGGTCATGACCGTGAACGCGTGGGGGCTGCTGCGCCTGCGAACTTGGGCGCTGTTCGGCGGCATGGTCGCGAATGTAGCGATCGCAGCGCTGGCCCTGGCGGGGACGCTGTTGGGTGGGTCGTACATCGCGGTCGCGTTGGTCACGACCGCGGTCATCCAGCTGCTGTTGCCGCTGCCGATCC
>DATLLB010000854.1:0-4825 GCA_035538075.1 Enhygromyxa sp. | reverse complement strand
CGCGCGCCCGGTTGCGGGCGCCCGCGCATGTTCGAGCGATTCAGCAGGAGTTGGGCGCTGTGCAAGCTGAGCTTCCGGGTCATCCGCGCGGACAAGGAGACCCTGTTGTTCCCGCTGGTCGGCATCGTGCTGGCGCTCGGCCACGCCGCGGCGACGCTGTGGCTGCCGGTCAGCTACTTCATCCACTACCAGTTCGAGCACATGGGCCAGCCGTCGAGCTATGAGCCGCGACCGCTCGACTACGCGCTGGTCGTGCTGATGAGCTTTGGCCTGCACTACATCAACGCATTCACCGACACCTGCATCAGCTATACGGCGCGGGTCCGGTTCGCAGGCGGCAACGCGACCTTCTTCGAGAGCGTGCGCTTCGCCCTGTCGCGCTCGGGCAAGCTGCTCGCGTGGAGCCTGATGGCGCTGAGCTTCGGGCTGCTGCTCGCCGCGCTCGATCGTGCGGCCCAGAAGCTGCGCAACCTCGGCGGTCGAGCGCTGGAGCTGCTCGGCGGTCTGCTCGACACCATGTGGAGCATCGCAACCCTGTTCGTGATCCCGGCGATGGTCTACGAGCCGGTCGGGCCCTACGACGCGATCAAGCGCTCGACTCAGGTCCTGCGTCGCACGTGGGGCGAGTCGCTGATCCGCCACTATGGCATGGGCTGGTTGAGCTTCCTCGCGATGCTGCCCGGCGTCGCGCTGATCATGGTGCCGTTCGGGGCCCCGTCTGCCCTCGCTGGCGTGGTGCCGTACTTCTTCGTGGCCGGGGTCGCGTGGTTCATCATCGTCGCTATGGTGTTCGGCGTGGCCAACGTGATCTTCAATACGGCGCTCTACGAGTACGCGACCACGCGCAAGCTCCCGGGCGGCTTCCCGCGCGAGGTCATGCAGGGGGCCTTCTCGCGGCGCGGCGGCTGAGCGGCCAGCTTCGGCTCGGTGACCTGTCGCGGCACGCCGCCGAGCTCCCACAGCCCTCCGTGCAACCACGAGAAAAAAGCTGGCTCGGATGGTAGGAACGGCTCGTGCACATCGATGCCCGCCTGCTCCTCGCTCTGCTGTCGGTCGCATGCGTGTCGCCGGGAGAAGCTGCGCCCAGTGCCGCTCCGGAGAAAGGCTCGGAAACCTCGAGCACCTGCGCGCACGTTGTCGAGGTCATGAGCCAGACCAAGACGGTGCAGGACTCGAACGCACTCGCGCAAGTCCTCGACGATTGCGAGGCGTCACTCGCCGAGCTCGAGCATGGCCACGAGAAGCTCTCCGCGTGCATGCTCGCCGCCCGCAGTAAAGCCGAGATCACAACCTGCGAGCGCACTGTACCCCGCTACCAATCGGTGCTTCGCAGCCTCGATCCGACTCCCGCCGAAGTGTGTGATCATGTGATGGACGTGATGAAGCGCGAGCTCGGCGAGGACGGCAGTACTCCGAGCGAGGAGGACGTCGAGAAGTTCTTGTCCGAGTGTGCCAGGGAGATCGGGCGCGAGCGACAGAAAATCGGGGACGAGCGGTTCCGACAGCAAGCGAGGTGCATCATGGAAGCCCAATCCATGGATGTGTTGGCGAAATGCGAGCCCAAGGAATCGGCGCCCTAGCTCGCGAGGAGATTGTCCAGGGCGCCGCGCAGCTCGGGGAAGCCGAACACGAACCCGTCCTCTTGCAGGCGCTTCGGCGTCGCCCGCTGGCTCGCGAGCAGCAGCCCCTCACCCATCTCGCCGAACAGCAGGCGCACGCCGAGCTTGGGCACCGGCAGGAACGCCGGCCGATGCAGCACGGCGGCCAGCGTCTTGCCGAGCTCGGCGTTGCGCACCGGGTTGGGCGCGACGACGTTGTAGGCCCCGGTCGCGTGCGCATTGTCGAGCAAGAACAGCAGGGCCTCGATGGCGTCGCGGCGATGGACCCACGAGACCCACTGACGACCGCCGCCGACCGGACCGCCGAGGCCGAATCGAAAGGGCGTGAGCAGCTGCGGCAGCGCGCCGCCGTGCGTGTCGAGGACCATGCCGAAGCGAGCGATGCAGACCCGCACGGGCTCGCCGATCAGCGTCTCGGCCTCGCGCGCGGCGGCCTCCCAGGCCCGACAGACCTCGGCGAGGAAGTCGTCGCCGGGCTCGTGGGTCTCGTCGAGCAGCTCGTCGCCACGATCGCCGAACACCCCGATGCCGGACGCGTTGATCAGCACGCGCGGCCGCGGGTTGGCGAGCGCGATGCCGTCGACGACCGTCTTGGTCGCCTGCAGTCGACTGTCGCGGATCTTCGCCTTCTTGGTGTCGGTCCAGCGGCCGGCGATGCTCTCGCCGGCGAGGTTGACGACCGCATCGCAGCCGGACAGCACGTCGGGCGGCTCGAAGCCCTGCGCGGGATCCCAACCGATCGCCACGGTCCCGGGCTTGGGTGTGCGCGAGATCGGGATCGGCTCGTCACCGCGCTCGTGGAGCGCCTGAGCGAGGGCTGATCCGATCAGGCCGGAGGCTCCGGTGATCGCGACGCGCATGCACTCGGCAGCCTAGCAGGGCTTTCACGGCGGGGACCCGCAAGGTACCGTCTGGCCCTCGTCGTGATGCACCGCTTGCGCATGGCTGTCACGCTCGCGCCGCTGCTGGCCGCGTGCGTGCGCGTGCCCGAGGCCGAGCCGCTGCAGTTCGCGGTCGACGAGGCCGAGCTCCGCGACGATCGCTTCGAGCGCACGCTCGAGCAGGTGGCCGCGGCGTTGCGAGCCGATCCGGCGCTGCATCTGCTGATCGTCGGCCACGCCGACGAGGACAACACCGAGGACTACAACCGCGCGCTCTCGCAGCGCCGGGCCGAGCATGCGCGCGACCGGATCCTGGCGCTCGAGCCGAGCGTGGCCGAGCGCCTGCACGTCGAGGCGCGCGGCGAGTGGGACGCCAGCGACCCTGGCCTCGACGAAGCCGCGAAGGCCCGCAACCGGCGGGTCGAGCTGCGCTTCTATTTTCCACGCCAGTGCGAGCCGAGCTTCGACGCGGTGTTCGTCGCGTGCGAGTGGTCGCGCTTGCCTGCGCCCGAGCCCGTCGTCGTCGAGGCCGAGCAGCCGGTCGAGCCGGAGTCACCCGTCGAGGCCGAGCCGCGCCCGGTGCCGCCGCGCGAGCGTCAGGACTTTCGCGGCGCGTATCTGTTTGGGCTCGCCGGCTATGCGATCAGCTCGGGCGAGTATCTTCGTCAGCACGCACGCTGGGGTCTGGGCGCGGGCTACCTGTGGGGCTTCGGCTCGGAGTTTCGGATCGCGGCGGGGCTCAACTTCGATCACCTGGTCGACGTCGGCTTCTTGTTTCCACAGCCCGACAGCTGCTCGCCGTTTTGCGAGCAGATCGATCGCAGCCGCATCCGCGTGGTCCCGGAGCTGCGGCTCGGCGGGGCGCGAGGAGGCGTGTGGGGTTGGCTGCGACTCTCGGCTGGTTTGCAGCTCGAGCATCGCGAGCGAGGGCTGCGGCGCAACGGGAGCGAGACGCAGGTCGTGAGCCCGGAGCAGTGGTCGGCGGGCGCGGTGGTGGGGATCGGTCCCGGCGTGGCGATTACTCTCACACGGCACCTGTTCTTGTTGCTCGACGCGACCGTCACGTACTCGGCCAGCCGCGGCACGCAGGGCACAGGCTGGAGCGGAGCAGGCATCTACGACGTCGGAGCGGGGCTCGGCTGGATCTTCTGAGAGTGGCCGATTTGGCCATGGAACGCCGTTACCGCGGTCCCACGCGGATCGAACCACCGCTAGTCACGGCGCCCTCGAGTGGGTTACCCTCCGCCCCGAGCCATGTTCGATTTCCCCATCTCCGAGCTCATCACGCCCGAGGAACAGGTGGCGGTTGCCCGCTGCGTCGCGATCATGGCGTCGAAGGACAACGACGTCGCGGACAGCGAACGGCACTTCGTCGAAGAGCTGATGGGGCAGATGATGCTGCTCCCCGAGGAGCGCGACCGCGTCCGCAACGAGTTCGACGAGCCGAGCGACATCGTCGAGGTCGCCCACGGCGTCAAGCACCGCGAGGCTCGCATCTTCCTCTACTACCAGGCCGTGTGCGCCGCGATGGCCGACAACGTGATGGTCGACGACGAGATGCGGGCCCTGCTCGCGCTCGCCGACGCGTTCGAGTTCGATGGCGACATCGCTCGGCTGTTCATCAAGTGGGTGCAGGACAGCCTCGAGCTGCGCGAGCGCGGGCAGCAGCTGCTGATGGAGCTGTAGAGCGCCCGCTCTGCTGATCACTTCGGTTTCGGCCGGGTGATCCGAATGGTGATCGGACAGCCGGAGTCGAGCTTGGCCGTGGCCACGTAGGCGTCTTTCTCGGCGCTGACGGTGGCCTCGAACGCACCGACGCAGTCGTCGAAGCCGGCGATCTTGCCGCTGAAGCGGTAGCTCTCGGGCCCGCCCTCGAGCGTGCCGTCGAAGCCGTTGTCGGGGTTGAGCTCGGTACCCGGCGCGCTCACGGTCAGGTGGCCGGCAGCGTCTCGCGTGACCGTGCAGACCCGGTTGTACTTGCCGGAGGTGTCAGTGAACGAGCAGCGGTGCTTGCCCGGCGGCAGACCGCCCTCGGGCTCGACGACTGCCGCACCCGCGGCATCGCTCGGCTCGGCGGCTGGGCTCGGGTCTGCCGAGGGCGGCTCGGGATCGGGAGTAGGCGCAGGCGTGGTTGGCTTCACCTCTTCCGCGGGCTTCGGGTCGACGGCCGCAGAGGGCTCGGCGGGCTTTGCCGGGCGTTCCTGGGCTGGGGCGGGCTGCTTGTCACAAGCGAGCGAGACGGAGCCGATGAGCGAAATGAGGAGGGCGGTGGCGCGTAGGTTCATGGCGGCCATACGCGCACGCGTGGCGGATCAATCCACGACG
>DATLLB010000853.1:0-3136 GCA_035538075.1 Enhygromyxa sp. | reverse complement strand
GCGGCGAGCTCGACGGCGAGCTCGGCCAGCTCGCGGGCCTCGTCGAGCGTGGTCGGTTCGCGGGCCAGATACGAAGCGAGGCTGACCAGCGCGGTCGGGCTCTCGGGCACACGCTCGAGCGCGCGTCGGGTCAAGGCGATCGCTTCGACGGTGTGTCCGAAGTAGTCCCGCATCGCGCCCAGACCGATCAGCGAGCGCGCGTGCTCGGGCGCGACCTCTTCGAGGATCAGCTGGTAGCCGCGCCCGGCCTGCAGCCAGCGCGCGGGCGACTCGGGCGAGCGCCTCGCTACTACGTTGGCGTTGTGGGTGCACGGCGAGTACGTGCGCTCGCCCGAGTCGCCCGCGCGCTGGCTGCAGGCCGGGCGCGACCTCTTCGAGGATCAGCTGGTAGCCGCGCCCGAGCACGCGCGCTCGCTGATCGGTCTGGGCGCGATGCGGGACTACTTCGGTCACACCGACGAAGCGATCGCCTTGACCCGACGCGCGCTCGAGCGCGTGCCCGAGAGCCCGACCGCGCTGGTCAGCCTCGCTTCGTATCTGGCCCGCGATCCGACCACGCTCGACGAGGCCCGCGAGCTGGCCGAGCTCGCCGTCGAGCTCGCCGCCGATCAGCGCGCGGTGTGGCTGCGCCTGCTGTTGGTCTGCCAGGCGCAAGCCGACGACGCCTGCATCGCGCGGGTCGAGGCGCGGCTCGCCGATCTGTGACATGCTGCGGCCATGCTGCCCCGCTCCGCAGTGATCGCCTTGGCCCTGTGCACGGTGCTGACCTCGGCCTGCAAGGAGAACGGCAACGACTACCTCGACGCCGGTCTGCGCCTGCTCGGCGAGGCCGAGCGCGGCGACTGCAAGGCCGGCTGGGACGACACGAAGCTGCAGAACACGATCGACGGCACGACCGTCGCGCGGTGCCTCGACAAGACCAAGCAGGCGCTCGAGCAGCTGCACAAGGCCCGCGATCTCGGGGTCGAGACGCGCGAGCTCGAGGATCTGATCGCGAAGACTGAAGAGGATGTTCGCAAGCTCGAGACCATGCTGAAGATGGTCTCCCGCATGTCCCACGAGCCTCCGTGAGGCGGCGGGACCGGCGTATTTTGCGCCGGTAGCGATACGATTCTCGTGCACACGAAATTTTTCATGATCAAGAAATTTATCTTGATCATGAAAGAGTCGGCTGCTTCACTCTCAAAGTGCCGGATGCTCGACCAGCCGCAGAGAAGCGAGCCTTGGACGCTCTTCGGCGATGGGCGAGTGGCTTCGAGTGGCGCATGCATCAGCGCCAATCGCACGATCGAGGGCTGGACATCATCGGCCGCAAGGGCGGAGCGGATGTGGTTGGGGTCGAGGTCAAGGTGCTCAGCGGCTCGAACCGTGTGGACAGCCTCAAAGGGGCGGCCGCAACCGCGATCCTCGACCTGCAGCGCTGGGGCCCCGGGCTGCGCAAGCTCGCGTGGATCGAAGTGGAGCGGCTGGGGGCTCAGGCGGTCAACAGACTCGGCGAGTATCTGGACGAGGTGGCACCCGACGTAGGCTGGGCGGTGGTCGACCGCAACGGAGGGGTACGCATCCACGCCCCTGCGCTCGGGCTCGACGTGCGCGTGGATTCGGACGCGGCGCCACGTTCGAGCAAGACGCTGACACCACTGTTCAGCGATCTCAACACGTGGATGCTCAAGGTCCTGCTCATGCGCCAAGCTCCCGAGTGGGCATGGACGGCGACCCGCGAGCCGAGTCGTAACGCGTATGCGTTACACACCGTCGCTGGTGTTTCGATCGCCAGCGCGCACCGCTTTGCGAGCGCGATGGTCGAGGCCGACCACCTCCGCAGCGATCGCAAAGGACTGCACCTCGTGCGAGTTGAAGCGTTGCTCAACCGTTGGCGAGCGGTCTATCAGAGTCAAGCGCCAGCGCTGATCGAGGCGCGTCCGCTGTTCGAGCTGGACTACAAGAACATAGGTCTCTCCGTGCTCGGAGGCCGCGTGGCACTCGGTGGGCGAATCGCGGCGGAGCACTTTGCGTTGCAGCACGCGACTCGTGGCCGTAGCACGATCTGGGTCGAGGCTGATCTCGATGAGGCCTTGGAGGCGATGGAGCTCGTGCACGCCGAGCCCGGGCGCGGACAAGTCTGGGTCGGCCGTCCGCGACATGTGGAGTCTTGCTTTCGCGCACGGGTCCTCGCGAATGGGCTCGCCTACGTGGATCCGTGCGAGTTGATGCTCGAGTGCTCCATGGATCCTGTTCGCGGCTTCGAGCAGTCGGAGTACGTGTTGCAGCGTATCCTCGCTTGGCAGGAGGCAGCGGATGAAGGAGATGAATGAAGAGGCGCTCGAGCTCCTGCGGCGAACGTTGCGGGCAATTCAACCTTGGCCCGACCAGTTCGTGGTGGTCGGAGGTTGGGCGATGCAGCTGTACCGCTACCTGGAGGGCGCCGATGCGAGCGTGGCGGTCGATCACACCAAAGATGTCGACATCGCGGTGTTGACGTCCTCTCGGTTTCCTCCCGCTCTGTCGAACCAGCTCGCGAGCGCGGGCCTGGTCCCGATCCGATCACGGTCGACGCAACCGCCAGTAACCTACTTTCAGGCACGAGAGCGCGGCGAGCATGAGCTCGCGCCGGAGTACGTGGAGTTCCTGGTTCCGCAAGTTGGTGCTGACGACCGCAGCACCATCGAGATCGCTGCAGGGGTCGGCGCGCAGAGCCTTCGCTATCTCGACCTGAGCTTCGAGCAAGTGCGGACGTTGAGCGCTTCGAGCGTGCCGTTCCTGCGCGAGCTCGGCGACATGCCGATACAGGTGCCGAGTCCGGCGAGCTACCTGCTGGCCAAGTCGCTGGTGTACGAGAAGCGCAAGCGAGACGAGAAGCGAGATGCTGACTGTGCGTATCTCTATTGGCTCGCGCTGGTGACCCGGAAGCTCTGGCCCGACATTCGTCGGGATCTCGCGCAGCTGCGAGTTCCCGAGAAATGGCGTCGGCGAGGATATGCTCAACTTCGAGGCTTGTTCGAGCAACAAGCGTCGGAGGGCGTGGTGCGTGCGGTCCGTTCGATCGCCGATCCAGACCACGGGCCAGCCATGGTTCACGGCGTCATGCGTAGGTTTCTCGAGGCGATCGGCGTCGTGGAGCAGAGCTGATTTCGTG
>DATLLB010000852.1:0-5673 GCA_035538075.1 Enhygromyxa sp. | reverse complement strand
TGAGCCGAGGTCAGCGACCCGTGGCCGAGCGAGCTGAGCTGCGCTGTGGTGCGGTCGAGCAGCGTGATCTCGCCTTCGGGGTTGTCGGGATCGCCGTTGCTCGATGCGATGCCCTGCCACAGCACGTAGCGCGCCGAGTATTCCTCTTCGACCTCATCGACCACGTAGCCGATCGTGAACGCGCTGACCTGGGGGGCGACCAGCTCGAGCGAGCTGTCCTCGATGTCCATGCGCGTGAGCTCGTCGTCGGCGTTCACGAAGAACAGCTCGCCGCTGCTGCCCCTCAAGTCCCGCACCCCCTCGGCGACGGTCACGAGCTCGAGCTCGTCGGTCCAGATGTCGCTCGGCCACGGATACGCGACGAGGTCACCGGTGATGTCCTCCTCGGAGTTGGTTGCGATCGTGAAGAGCCCGAAGTCGGTGCGTGTGGCGTTGCATCCGAACGCCAGTCGAGCGAGCAACCTCGGCGCTCGCTCGCCGCTGGGATCGATGACGAACAGCTCGCCCGACGAGTGCTTGCAGGCGAACGGCCAGTCCTGGCCAGGGACAGTCCACACGTAGAAGTTGCCCGAGAGCAGCTGGCGCGGGTCTTCACCGCACAGGCCCACCGACCACAGCACCTGAGGCGCGGCGATCGTGTCGGCGTAGTGGACGATCACGAGCCGCCGATCACCGAACACGCCGACCGCCCCGGCCCCTACGTAGCGGCGCCAGGGTAAGTACGGCAACAAACGAACGGGCTCCGTCTGGCCGCACAGCTCCGCGAGCTCGACCGGCTCGACCGGCTCGGTTGGCTCCGAGCCGCACGCGAGCAAGCCCATGCAGGCGACGGCGACCGCTCTCGCGTCCATCACCCGAAGGTACACTGCCCTGGCCCAATAAGGGCCTAAGCGCTCGCATTGCCCGAGCGAGCGTAGCGCTGCAGCTTGCGATACAGCGTCTTGCGATCGAGCCCGAGCGTCTTGGCGGCCAAGCTCTTGTTGCCGCCGACGACCTCCATCACATGAAGGATGTAGCGGCGCTCGATCTCGGCCAGCTCCGCCAGCTCCGAAGGGTCATCGCTGCCGACGACCAGCTGCGCGCGGCTGTGGGTGCGCACGCGCTCGGGCAGGTCCTCGACCTGAATGTCGGCGCCGCGACCGAGCGCGACCGCCCGCTCGATGCAGTTGCGAAGCTCGCGGACGTTGCCTGGCCAGTTGTAGGCCATCAGCCGCTCGGCCGCGCCGGGGCTGAGCCCGACCACGTCCTTGCCGAAGCGCGCGGCGTAGCGCTCGAGGAAGCTCTGCGCGAGCAACAAGACGTCGCCTCCACGGGCGCGCAGCGGCGGGACGTGGATGTGGATCACGTTGACGCGGAAGAACAGATCCTCGCGGAAGCTGCCGTCCTCGACCGCAGCCTCGAGATCGCGGTTGGTGGCCGCGACCAGGCGCACGTCGATCTCGGCCTCCTTGTCGGAGCCGACCGGACGAACCTTTCGCTCCTCGAGCGCGCGCAGCAGCTTGGGCTGGACCTGCAGCGGGATCTCGCCGATCTCGTCGAGGAACAGGGTGCCGCCAGTGGCCTCGACGAACAGGCCCGCGCGAGACTTGCGGGCGTCGGTGAAGGCTCCCTGCGCGTGACCAAACAGCTCGCTCTCGAGCAAGGTGTCGGGGATCGCCGAGCAGTTGACGGGCACGAACGGCGCTGCGCTGCGAACACTGCGACGATGCAGCGCCCGCGCGACGAGCTCCTTGCCGGTGCCGCTCTCGCCGGTGACCAGCACCGAGGCGTCGGTCTCGCCCGCCCGCGCGACGAGGTCGTAGAGCTTCTGCATCGGCGCGCTGGTGCCGAGCAGGCCCTCGAAGCCGCGCTCCTCGGCCACGATCTCGCGCAGCTTCTGGACCTCGCGCTGGGTGTCGCGCTCCTTGACCACGCGGTCGAGGCGATGGACCAGCGCCTCCATGTCGAGCGGCTTCATCAAGTAGTCGTAGGCCCCGGCGCGCAGGGCCGTGACCGCCGACTTGATGCTCGAGAACGCGGTCATCACCATCACGACCACGTTGCCGCGCTCGGACACGACCCGCGAGCAGAAGTCGAGCCCGCTGATGCCCGGCAGATTGATGTCGGTGAGGATGATGTCGTGCGGGGCGACCTCGAGCATCTCGAGCGCACGCTCGGCCGAGCCACAGACCTCGACCTCGTACCCACCTTCTTCGAGTCCGGCCTCGAGCAGGGCCAACAGATCGACGTCGTCGTCGACTACCAACACCCTGGCCTTGGAGCGTGCGCCTGGTTCGCTAGGCATCTCGGCCTTTATGGCAGGCGACGTTGATCGGTGACAAGTACGAATACGCTACCCACACGCGCCTGAGGGCCAAGTGCACGGGGCAACGCTGGTGAGCGCGGGCTCGCCCCGGCATACTGCGGTCGTGCGGGCCGAGAGCGAGGCATCCCGGGGCAACGGCGAGAGCGAGCCCGCGCTCGCGCATGGGCCGACCGGCGATCTGCTCGAGGCGATGCCCAACCGCGCGGCCTTGCTCGACAAGGAAGGTCGAGTGATCGCGGCCAACCGCGCGTGGCTGTCCCCGATGAACTACGAGCGAGCCGACGCGCCCGCGTGGCGACCGATCGGCAGCCATTATCTCGCAGGCTTGAGCCCGGCGGGCCCTGGCGATCAGATCGGCGCGTTCGTGGCGGGGGTGCTCGAGGTGCTCGACGGTCGCCGCCGTCGGTTCGAGAGCGAGGTCGCCCGCGATGGACCACGCGGCCGCGCGTGGTTTCTGGTCCAGGTCAGCGCCGTGGACGGGCCCGAGCGGCTGGCGTTGATCACCGAAGAGGACGTGAGCGCGCGACGACGGGCGCAGGAGGCCCTGGTCGCGAGCGAGAACCGACTGCGCACGATCGTGACCGGGGCCCCGATCGTGCTGTTCTCGATCGACGCCGACGGGATCCTGTCGCTGTTCGACGGGCTCGGTGCGGCGGGCCTCGGGGTCGCGCCCGAGCGCGTGATCGGACGCTCGGTGTTCGAGGTGTTCGCCCACGTGCCGCAGCTGCTCGGCGCCGTGCGGCGGGCGATGAGCGGCGAGACTTCGGTCACCACCGCGCCGATCGGGCGCATGACCTTCGAGCTGCGCTGCTCGCCGGCCGTGACCGGCGAGGATCGGATCGAGGGCGTGGTCGGGATCGCGACCGACATCACCGAGCGCGCTCGCATCGAGCGGCTCAAGAACGAGTTCGTGTCGATCGTCAGCCACGAGCTGCGGACCCCGCTGACCTCGATCCGCGGCTCGCTCGGGCTGCTCGACGGCGGGGTCGTGGGCGAGCTCGAGCCGCGCACGCGCAGCCTGGTCAAGATCGCGTTGAGCAACACCGAGCGGCTGATCCGGCTGGTCAACGACATCCTCGATCTCGACAAGATCGAGACCGGCAAGCTCGAGCTGCGCAGCGAGACGCTCGATCCGGTGGTGCTCGCCGACGAGGCCATCGCCGAGATCGCCGGGTTCGCCGAGGAGTGCGGCGTGACGCTGGTCCGCGCGTTCGAGCCGACCTCCAAGGTCCGCGGCGATCGAGATCGGCTGCTGCAGGTGCTGATCAACCTGCTGTCCAACGCGATCAAATTCTCCAAGCCCGGCGACACCGTGCGGGTCGAGCTCGAGCAGGTCACGCCCGGCACCGTGCGCTTCTCGGTCTGCGACGAAGGCCCGGGCATCGCCGAGGATCAGCTGCCGAAATTGTTTCGCAAGTTCTCGCAGCTCGAGGAGTCGGACACGCGCTCGACCGGCGGCAGCGGGCTCGGGCTTGCGATCTCCAAGGCGATCGTCGATGCCCACGGCGGCGTGATCGGGGTCGAGAGTCAGCCGGGCGTGGGCTCGCGCTTTCACTTCGAGATCGGCGAGAGCGAGAGCGATCGCCCGGTCCGGCGCTTCCGGGCCGAGTCGACCATGTTCCGCAAGCGGCGTGCTCGGACCGGCGACCAGCGCGGTGACGCGGTGCTCGATCTGGTCGAGAGCGCGCTGGCGTTGATCGGCACGCCGACCAGCGACGACGATCGGAGGCTCGCCCGCGAGCTGCACGACCAGGCCTCGAGTCTGGCGCGGCGACGGGGCTTGCCGGTGCCGGTCCGATCGAGCTTGATACGCGTGGCGTCGAGCCTCGCGAGCCTCGCGGTCTCCGATCGTGCGGCCGACGAACGCGCGCAACGGCACGCGCTGGCCGAGGCGCTGCGCAGCCTCGAAGACGAGGCGAGCCGTTCACTCTAAGGTCGGAGACACCGTGGCCGAGATCAACAGCATCCTCCTGGTCGATGACGAGCCCGACATCCGCACCATCGCCGAGCTCAGCCTCTCGCAGGTCGGCGGCTGGAAGGTCACGCTGGCCTCGTCGGGCGTGCAGGCGCTCGAGCTGGTCGGCACGCACAAGCCCGATCTGATCCTGCTCGACGTGATGATGCCGGAGATGGACGGCGTCGCGACGTTTCAGGCGCTCGCCAGCCGCGAGGACACCCGCGAGATTCCGGTCATCTTCATGACCGCGCGCGTGCAGAGTCAGGAGCGCGAGCGCTACGTGGGGCTCGGTGCGGCGGGGGTGATCGCCAAGCCCTTCGATCCGATGCGGCTGCCCGACGACATCCGCGGGATCCTGGCGCAGCCGGTCGAGCAGCGCGGGCGCAACCGGCTCGCCGCGCTGCGGCGGCGCTACGCGGAGGGGCTCGCGAGCAAGCTCGAAGGGCTGCGCGGGGCGATCGAGCACGCCTACGAAGCAGAGCCGAGCAACCGCCAGGCTGCGGTCGAGGCCGCGCATCGGATCGCCCACACGCTGCACGGGACCGCGGGCACGTATGGGCACGCCGAGGTCTCGCGAGCGATGGCCGACATCGAAGCTGCGCTCGAGCGGCTGCGCGATGGTGGGCACGATGAAGCGGCGTGCTGGCAGACGATCGAGGACGGACTCGCGGCGGCGGCCGAATTCACGGTCTGAGCCACGGCCGGGTCCCCCACCGCCTGCCCGCCCCTCGCGGGCGTTGGTTGTCGCGGTGACTGAGCACTGAGTCTGGACGGCGGGACCGTAGCCGGCCACGCCTGGGGCCCCCGCTGCCCGCCCCTCGCGGGGCGTTGGTTGTCGCGGTGACTGTGCGACCTGACGCATTGTCCCCTCGTCGTCGCAAGACCACCTGTGCCCGACCTTCGCGGGTCGGTCATCTCGCACCCGCAACAACGCTGCGAGCGGCGCTGGCGAGCCCGGCGACCCTCGCAAGGGCGCGCAAAACAGCCTACCGTCTCGGGGATGCCCTCACGGTTTCGCACCGTCCTCGCGCCCTTGCTGCTCACTTCGCTCGCGCTCGTCAGCGACTGTGCGGGCGAGCGCATCCGGGTTGCGAAGCAGCTCGAGACCATCGACGGCGAGACGCTCGGCGAGCGTGCGCGGCTCGGCCACGTGGGTGCGTACGGCGAGCTGGCCGACGCCGAAGATCGAGCGCGTGCGGCCGCGCGGGTGGCCGTCGAGCTCGGCAACGCCGACGAGGCCGGAGCGTTCGCCGAGGAGCAGCTCGAGCTGGCGCGCACGCGGCTGTTGATCGTGCGGCTCGAGAACGGCGACCCGACGCTGCTCGAGCAAGCGCACGAGAAGCTCGACGAGGCCGCTCGGTTCGCGGTGCGGATCGGCGACGAGGTCCTCGACGCGCAGCTGGTCATCGAG
>DATLLB010000851.1:0-7530 GCA_035538075.1 Enhygromyxa sp. | reverse complement strand
ATCTCGTCGCCGAGCACGGCCGCCGACCGCAGGACCGGGACCTTCGAGGCCTCACCGAGCGCCGTTGCGGGGCTCGGCGAGGCCTCGCTCGGCTCGCGCGAGAACGGGTTGCGCCGATACGAGGTTGTTTCAGGCTGTGGCATGGCACGCACGAGCATCGGGCTACGCTGGCGATCGATCAGGTCTCGGTCGGCTCGACCACGCTCTCGTCGAGCGCGAAGCCCTCGTACTCGAGCTTGAGCATCTGGATGGCCACCGCGTTCGCGTTGGCGTCCATCTCGGGCAGCGCCTGGAATTCGCTCGGCCACGCGCGGCTGAGCGTGAACGCCATGACCTTGACGCCCTGCATGTTGAGCACCTCGACCGTGACCTCCTTGCGATATTCGCGGAGCGACATCGCACCGTCACCCTGGGGGTTGTTCATCTGATTGGCCCACTCGAGGAACTGCTTGTCGTGGGTCAGGCCGGCCTCGAGCGTGATCGGCTCGAACTTCGACCGACCGGGCAGCTTGCGGACGATCGACGTGCCGCCGGCTTCGCGCCATTCGATGGATTCGGTCGTCTGCTTGAGCGCCGACAGCTTCGACAGCCCGGCGACGTAGCGATTGTTCCACTTCACCTTGAACTTGAAGTTCTTGTAAGGATCGATGCGATGGCTGTTGGACGGGAACGTAGGCATCTCGATGGCTCCTCTGCTGGAAATCAGCTATTGCTCGCCGTCTTCTGGCTGAGCTTGACCACGACGAATTCCGCCGGCCGCAGCGGCGCAAACCCGACCAGGATGTTGACGATACCGGCGGCTTGGTCGGCCTCGGTCGTGGTCTCCGCGTCGACCTTGACGAAATAGGCATCGCGAGCGCTGGTCCCGGCGAATGCCCCATTGCGGAATTGGATGTTCATGAAGGCGCCGATCGTGGCCCGCAGGCTGGCCCACAGATCTTCGTCGTTGGGCTCGAACACCGCCCACTGGATGCCGTTGTAGATGCTCTTGCGCAGGAACATCGCGGTCCGCCGGACCGGGACGTAGCGCCACTCGCTGCTCGGCCGCAGCGTGCGTGAGCCCCAGACCACCGTGCCGGCGCCCGGGATCACCCGCAGCGCGTTGACGCCGATCGGGTTGAGGTCGTCTTGGTGGGTGTCGAGCAGCGCGTGCTCGAGCCCGACGATTCCGCCGATCGTCGCTTCGGTGCCGGCCGGGGCCTTCCAGACCCCGCGGCGACTGTCGGTGCGCGCATAGAGGCCCGCGACCGCGGCCGACGGCGGAATGTGGACCGTGGCCGAGCGCCCGGCTCCGACCGGATCGGCGACCTCGAGGTGCGGCCAGTAGCTCGCGGCCATGTTCGAGGTCGTCAGGCCGGTCACGACCGTGCGGGTGTCCGAGGTCGCCTGCGTCGCGGTGTCGCCCGCCTGGCGCGGGAGATCGCCGACCAGGAACAGGTCGAGCTTGGGTCGCGCGTCGACGTAGGTCCGCAGCGCGTCGAACCAGCCGGTGTGGCCGTCACCCGAGCTCAGCCAGGCGGAGGGCGCCGCCACGATCAGCGCCGCGTCGTCGATGCCGTCGAGCTGCGCGAGCAGATCGCCCAGCACGGAGGTCGAGAACACCGCCTCGCCCAGCGTACCGCCGGCCAATTTCGCCGCTGGCACCGTGGTTGGATCCCAGTCGGCCGGGTTGGCGGCCGTGAAACTCGACGTCTCGTTGGTGAAATCCGCGGGCAGATCGAAGTCTGCGTGGCCGTTCCACACGATGTAGGCGCTGCGCGCCAACACGTCGACGACATAGTTTTCATCGCTGCCGTTGAGCGACAGTCGATCCCAATCCTCGACAAATTGATGCTCGCGGGCGGCCAGATCGTAGACGTACACGAGCAAGCGAAACCGCGTGGTGTCACCATCCGTCGAGGGCCCAAACAACACGTAGAGTTGATTTCCCCAGGTCCCGGGGGACGAGGCCTCGAGAATGCCGGTGTGGGTCGCGTAGCTGCGCGAAGCCACGACCGCGGTCGACTCCACCGCCCGCAGCACGTAGGCCGTGCTGCCGCCGTTGCGATAGAACGAGTCTATCGCGTAGCGCAGACACACGCGCGTGGGCGCCGTGGTCGGGTGCCGCAAGTAGCCGCCGAACAGGCGCTCGTAGTCGCTGACACCCTTGATCTTGGTCGCCGTCGTCGGACCGCGCTCGGTCTCGCCGACGAAAATGGTGGTCGATGTGGGGACCCCTTCGATGGATCGAACACCGCCTGGGACTTCTTGGACATAGACGCCCGGATGGAGCAACGCCGTCATTGCGATCTTCCTGAAGCTGGAGAGGATGCAGCCTCTTGCGCCGCGTTACATGACGGCGACCCGCTGCGAATCGGATGTGAATGCAGAAACCAGACTGAACGAATCACCCGCGAATGACAATCGACAACATGCATGATGAGAGTGTGAATTATCGCCGACCTTCGAGTCTGCACCTATCCCCGCCATTATCGTGATTTCAGTTTCAATCGTCGGCACGCCGACAATAAATGCGCCGCGAATGTCGCGTTGCATGCAAATGACGCGAATCCCCGTCCGCAGGGATGACCGCGGCGCTCGACCAAGCGACGGCAAACCCTGGGGGCGGGCCCTCGCAATCGGGCTGGGGTGCGCAGACCTGCGTTTGCCCCATGCCCGCGTCGCGGCCGGGGTCTCGAGTCTCCACCCGCTCGCGTGATCTCGCGGACTTGCCCGCGGCACCCCGCTCGCACTGCAGCGGGCCGTGAGGCTCAGCATTCATTCCTTCGGACGCTCGATCACCGGCCGCCGTCGTCGCAACGAGGACGCGTTCCTGCTCGCGCCCGAGACTGGCGTGTTCGCGGTGCTCGACGGCATGGGTGGCTACGACGGCGGCGACGTGGCCAGCTCGATCGCAGCGCAGACCATCACGCAATTCTATGCGGCGCTGGCCGCCGACCCCGAGGCGACCTGGCCGTACGCGCTCGACATCGGCAAGACCATCGCGCAGAACCGCGTCGACGCGGCGATCCGTCTGGCCAATCGCCGCATCCGCGAGCGTCGTGATCAGCAGCTCGGATCGATGGGCTCGACTGTCGCCTTGATGAGCGTGGTCGGATCGAGGGGCGTGCTCGGGCACCTCGGAGACAGCCGCATCTATCGCCTGCGCGGGCGTCAGCTGCTGCAGCTGACCTGCGATCACTCGCTCTACGAGCAGCTGCGCGCGGGCGGGCTCGAGCTGCCGCCGCTGTCGGAGTTTCTGCACGCCAACGTGATCACGCGCGCGCTCGGTCCGTGCGAGGACGAGCATCCGGAGCTGGCGGAGATCGAGCTCGAGCTGGGCGATCGCTTCTTGCTGTGCACCGACGGGCTGAGCGGCGTGCTCGAGCCGGACGCGATCGCCACGCTGCTCGCGTTTGGCACGTGCCAGCAGGCTTGCGACGCGCTGATCGACGCGGCCTACGAGGCCGGCTCGCGCGACAACATCACGGCGATCGTGGTCGACGTCGTGCAGCGCTGATCCTCGTAGCCGTGGCCGCGACCGCCAGATCGCGGCGCTCGAGGTCGCGGTCACGCTCGACGATCAAACCGTCAGTACGGCGGTCGAGGCCGATCTGCGCCGCGATCTGTCGCAGGGCGAGCGCTCCCCGGATCAGTGATGGTCCCGCCGTCGCGGCCCTGCTAGCCTCGGCCGAAAGCCTCGCCCGCTCGTGACTCGCTCGGCCCAACCGCTCACACGCCGTCGCAACACCAAGCTCGCGCGAGCCTGGGATGCGAGCAAACGCTTCATGACGCGGGCGCTGGGCCCGTTCCCGCTCACGCCGCTCGGGCTGTTGGTGCTCGGCGCCTGCGCCTACGCGCTGCTCGAGTACGGGCTCGAGCACCTCGATCTCGTGCTGTTGGTGGTCGGTGCGGTTGGGCTGGGGATCGGCGCGTTCGGGTTGCTCGCGACGATCACGGCGGCGCTGATCCTGTGGCTGCGCCAGCGTCGTCGCGCCAAGTCCGGCCACAGCGAAGGCGCCCTCGACGTCGAGTGCGGCTATCCGGTGCCGACCGGCTTTTGGCTGCCGCGGCTGCGCTTCATCCCGTTCATCTCGATCAGCTGGCGGTGGCTCGAGCCCGAGGCGCAGGTGCGAGTGATCGCCAAGGGCGGACAGCTGCGCGAGGAGGTGATCGCGGCCAAGCGCGGACGCGTGGGCGCGGTCGTCCGCGAGCTCGAGGTCGGCGACATCTTTGGCATCTCGCAGATCCGCATGCGCATCACCGAGCAGCGCAAGGTTCGGTTCGTGCCCTCGGTCGGCCAGCTCAAGCGCGTCGACGTGATCCGTGGCATGTCCGGCGGCGAGGACATCTCGCACCCCGACGGACCGCCAGACGGCGAGCTCTACGATCTTCGCCACTACAGCCCCGGCGATCCGATTCGATTCGTGTTGTGGAAGGTGTTCGCGCGTACCCGCCAGCTGGTCGTGCGTGCGCCCGAGCGCGCCCTGAGCCCGGTTCGGCAGACCTGCGCGTACTTGGTCGCCGGCGACGGTGACGAGCCGGCCGCAGGCGCGGCTCGGCTCGCGGTCGAGCACGGCTCGTTCGGCAGCGACTGGGTGCTGGGCGCCGACGGCAGCCGCGACGACGCCACGCGCAAGGATCAGGCGGTCGATCTGCTCGCGCGCTCGGCCGAGGTCGAGCACCGCAGCGGCGGCAAGGGGCTCGGCGAATTTCTCAAGCGTCGGAGCGCGAGCACGGTCGGCCGCGCGGTCGTGTTCGTGCCCGGCCGTCCGGGACCGTGGATGGACACCGTGATCGAGCAGAGCAAGCAGCTGTCTGCAGGTGGAGGCGGTCGCGGGCGGATCGAGTTCGTGGTCGGCACCGACGGCATCCTGCCGACGCCCAAGCGCAAGTGGCTCGCGCGCGTGGCCCTGCGCGACGCCACACCGCCGGTCCCGCCCGGCGCCACCGCCCCAGTCACGACCGAGCAAGTCGGCGAGGTCGTGCGTGTCCTGTCCAACGTCGGTCGGGTGATCGTAGTCGATCGTGCGAGCGGCCGCGTGTTCGCGGGCGGCCACCTCGGCGCGCTCACGGGCAAGGGAACCCTCACCGACAAGCCGCGCGCGGCCTGAGCCAGCGGAGCACCATGGGTCGAAAAGAACTCAAGTTGGAGCTCGAACGACTCGAGCGTGAGGCCAGCGGCAACCGGCGTCCGCCGCCGCCACCCAAGACCTTCGGCGAGCGCGTGGGCGGTGTCGCCCGGTCGCTGCGTCACCCGATCCGCGCGACCGCGATGGCCATGGCTGCGCTCGCGCTCGCGTGGGGCATCGCGACCTCGGCCGGCTTGGTCGCGGCGATGCTCGGCGCGATCGCGGGTGTGGCCGGCGGCGAGCTGCTCGCCCGCAGCAAGACTCGGCTGCTCGCGCTGGTCCTCGGCGTGATCACGCTCTGCGGCTTCGGCTGGTGGTCCGCCGACTTCGTGACCGAGGTTCGCTTCGTGCCCGCGCTGGTCGGCCCGGGCGCGGCGCTGGGGCTGAGCTCGGTGCTGCGCTTCTTCGTGCTCGCGCTGGCGATCGTCGGCACCTTGCGAGTGATGGCCGCGCGTCACAAGGCGCTGGTCGGGCTCGAGCTCGCGGCCGTCGCTGGCGCGGTCGCGACCATGTTCGCGAGTCACCGCGATGGTGTGATCGCGCGACCGCTGTGGCTGTCGGACTGGGCGTGGCAGCACGGCTACGATCCCGCCGACATCCTGCTGAGCGTCGGCGCGCTGGCGGTGATCGTGCTCGCGTCGCTGCTCGTCGCCGAGTCCGAGCGACGCGTGAGCCTGGCCTCGGTCGGCGGCGTCGGGGTCATCGTGTTGCTCGCGCTGCTGCTCTTGCAGATCGAGGGGCTGCCGGAGCCGCAGGCCAACAGCGACCTCGGGCTCACCGAGTCGCAGATGGGCGATCCGCCGCTGCCCACCGACGAGAACGGCTACGGCCCCGGCGGCTCGAAGAACCCCGACGAAGGGCAAGGCCAACAGCCCAAGGATCCCAACCAGCAGCAGGGTCAAGGCGGCGGCCAGGGTCAGCAGCAGCAGGGTCAAGGCGGCGGTCAGGGCCAGCAGCAACAGCAACAGGGTCAAGGCGGCGGCCAGGGTCAGCAGCAACAGCAGCAGGGTCAGGGCCAAGGCCAAGGCCAGCAGCAACAGCAGCAGGGCCAGGGCCAAGGTCAAGGTCAGCAGCAACAGCAGCAGGGCCAGGGCCAAGGTCAGGGCCAGCAGCAGCAGCAACAAGGCGGCGGCGGCCAGAGTCAGCAGCAACAACAACAGCAGCAGCCCAACCTCGATCAGCAGCCGTCCGAGGGCACCAAGCCCGCGCCGATGGCCGTGGTGTTGCTCGGCGACGACTACAGCCCGCCGTCGCAGGCCTACTACTTCCGGCAGGACGCGTGGTCGCACTTCAACGGCTCGCGTCTGGTCGCGCCCGTCCGGCCCGACGTCGATCGCGACATCATCCGTCGGTTCCCCGCGCGCCCGACCAACGTGCCCGAGATCCCGCCGCAGGAGCTACACACCGAGGTCCACGCCGACGTCGTGCTGCTGGCCAAGCACGCGCAGCCGTTCGCGCTCGAGTCGGCGATCTCGATGCAGCCCGAGCCCAACCCCAACCCGGCTCGGTTCCTGCGCGCCTACAGCTTCGTCTCGCTCGCGCCCGACTTCGAGTACGAGCAGCTGCTCGGTCGCAAGCCCGGCGACTCGACGTGGACCGACGCGCAGTGGCAGTTCTACACGCAGCTGCCCAACGACCCGCGCTACGGCGAGCTGGCCAACGAGCTGATCAAAGAGCTGCCCACGCAGCACCAGGCCGATCCGTTCGCGCGCGCGCTGGCGATCAAGCTGTGGATGGATCGCGAGCTGACCTACTCGACGGCCGAGCGCCACGCCGGCGTGCCCGAGCCCACCGCGGACTTCCTGTTCGGCAATCGGATCGGCTACTGCGTCCACTTCGCCCACGCGGCCGTGTACATGTGGCGCAGCCTCGGCATCCCGGCGCGGGTTGGGACTGGCTACCACGTGCCCGAAGATCAGCGGCGCGGCTCGACGATCGTCATCCGTGGCGGTGACGCGCACGCGTGGCCCGAGCTCTACCTCGAGGGCGTCGGCTGGGTGATCCTCGACATCTCCGCCCAGCAGAACCTCGACCCGCCGGGCACGCCCGCCGACGACGACCTCTCGGAGCTGCTCGGCGAGATGGCCCGTGGCGAGAAGGACGAAGAGGGCGACGGCGAAGAGCCGCCGATCGAGCGCCGCAACTTCGGCCGCGACCTCGCGTTCGGCTTCCTGTTCCTGTTCGTGTTCGCGCTGGTGCTGCTCTACGCGGCAAAGATCTGGCGCCGCGTCGCGCCGCGCTTCGCCTCGCAGCCGGCGCTGCCACGCGTGGCTTACCGGGCGGCGATCGACATGCTGACCGACGTCGGCATCACGCGGCGCTACGGCGAGACCCGCGAGGCCTTCGCTCGGCGCGTCGGTCGGCAGGCGCCGAGCCTCGCGAGCCTGACGTCCATGCACGTGGCCGCGAAGATGGGCAA
>DATLLB010000850.1:0-2405 GCA_035538075.1 Enhygromyxa sp. | reverse complement strand
CGGGCGTGATCGTGACGACGGACACCGAGTCGAGCTCCGACGGCGAACCGAGCACGAGCTCCGACGACGAGTCGAGCACCGACGACGAATCCGAGCCCCCGACCTGCGACTACCCGGCGCTCCACGACTGCACGGATCCCGCCGAGCTCGCGTACCTGGATTGTCGCGCGAGCTGTCCGGACGCGCTACTCGCCTGTGACGATGGCGCGTGCGTGAGCCACTGCGAGCTCTCGCGCAGCTCGGCGATCCATGAGTGCCAGCTCGATCACTGCAGCGCTCCGCAGGAAGATGACGAGTGCGTGCTCGAGTGCTGGACGGAGTTCTCGAGCTGCGTCGCGGCACCCAGCTGCGGCCTGCATGCATGCCAGTGGGAGCTCGGTCCGTGCCTGACGAGCTGCGTGCAGTGCATTGTGCCGACCGAGCTCGACTTCGCGTACGCGGACAGCTGTCAGCTGCTGTTGCCCGAGCCGCCGGGGTCGTGGCAATTTCCCGCGGTCATGCACGACGGGGAGGAGCTGAGGATCGAGGACACCGAAGCCGAATGCGCCGAACCCCAGGTCGGCGGCATCATCGAGGGCGCGTCGATCAGCTTGTGCGCGGCCACGTGCGAGGCGTTCTCGCTCGCGGGGGTCATCCGCGTACTCATGCTCGGACCAGCATGCCCCTGACTTGATCCCTCGCGCGGCCTGGCGTTCGATGCCCGGGTGACCGACCCCGATCGCAAGCCCGGTCCCTCCACACCTGGTCCTTCGACTTTGGCAGTCCACGGCGGCGAGCCGCGGATCCGCAGCAGCCGCTCGATCACCGAGCCGCTCGTGCTCGCCAGTACCTACCCGTTCGCCGACACGGCCGAGCTGCACGCGTTCATGCAGCACGAGCTCGATCGTCCGGAAGAGTACGGTCGCTACGGCAACCCCACCGTGGCCGCCGTCGAGGCTCGGCTCGCAGCGCTCGAGAGCGGCGGCGAGCCGGGCGTGAGCGCGGTGTTGATGAGCTCGGGCATGGCCGCGATCACCTCGACGCTGCTGGCGATGCTCCGCGCCGGCCAGCACGTGATCTTCACCGCCGACGTCTACCGCAAGACCCGGGTGTTCGCGCGCACCTACCTGAGCAAGTTCGGCGTCGAGTTCGACATCGTCGAGCCGACGCTCGCGGCGATCGAAGCGGCCGTCCGCAGCGAGACCAAGATCATCTTCACCGAGGCGCCGACCAACCCCTACCTGCGGGTGGTCGACATCCCCGGCGTGGTCGAGCTCGCGAAGGCCAAGAAGATCAAGACCATCATCGACGCGACCTTCGCGACGCCGATCAACATGCGCCCGCTCGCGCTCGGCGTCGACTTGGTGATCCACTCGACGACCAAGTACCTCGGCGGTCACAACGATCTGCTCGGCGGCGTGGTGATCGGGCGCGACGCGATCGTCGGAGCGGTCCGCGAGCAGCTCGGCACGCTCGGGGCCATCTGCGATCCCCACAACGCCTACCTGCTCGGACGCGGGCTCAAGACGCTCGCGTTGCGAGTCGAGCGCCACAACCACAGCGCCCTCGCGCTCGCGCGCATGCTCGAGCAGCATCCCAAGGTCACGCAGGTCTGGTACCCGCTGCTCGAGTCTCACCAGGATCACCAGCACGCACGCGAGGTCCTCGGCGGGGGAGGCGGCGTGATCTCGTTCGAGCTCGCCGGCGGGCTCGAGGCCGGCTCGCGCTTGGTCGATGCCGTGACGATCCCCAAGCTCGCCCCCAGCCTCGGCGGTGTGGAGAGCCTGATCGAGCAGCCTGCGCTGATGAGCTTCTACGACCAGGGGCCCGAGGGCCGCGCCGCGCTGGGCATCCGCGAGGGGCTGATCCGCATGAGCGTCGGCATCGAAGATCTCGAAGATCTGCGCGCCGACCTGCTTGAAGGGCTTCAGAAGGTGTGAGGAGCCGCCCCCTTCTTTTAGCCGCCGCGCTCTGTTATACGGCCCGTCCTCGCCATGGACAGCCAGATCGAGCAGATCACCCCCGTCGAGTGCCGCGTCCGGGTCACGGTCCCCTGGACGACAGTGGGACCTCGCCTCGACAACAAGCTTCGTGACCTCGGCAAGCGGGCGCGCGTGCCCGGCTTCCGTCCCGGCAAGGTCCCGGGGCGCGTGCTCGAGAAGATGTTTGGCAAGAGCGCCCGGGCCGAGCTCGCCAACGAGCTGTTCCAGGAGACCTTCCAGACGGCGATGTCGGCCCACAAGGCCAACCCGCTCACGCAGCCGGTGTTGGAGTCGAGCTCGCTCGAGCAGGGCGCCGACTTCGTGTACGCGGCCCGCTTCGAGGTCGCGCCGAAGCTCGAGCCCAAGGACTACAAGGGCGTGCCCGTCCGTCGGCGCCCCGCCGTCGTCGACGAGGCCAAGGTCCAGGCCGAGCTGGCCAAGAAG
>DATLLB010000849.1:0-6583 GCA_035538075.1 Enhygromyxa sp. | reverse complement strand
CGCATGTCGGCGTCGGCCGCCAGCGCCTCGCCCAGCGCAGCCTCGACGCGGGCCCGCTCGCGCAGCAGCTCGCAGATGACCTGGGCATCGGGCGAGCGCTGCACGGTGTCGAGATCGATGTCGATCAACCGGGTGTAGTGTGCGGCCGCGATCCCGCGCAGACCCAGCTGACGCTCGAGATCGGCGAGCGCCAGCAACGAGGCCTCGTCGCCGCCGTGGCGAAAGTCGCGAAGCAGGACCGCCCGCGCCTCTTCGGCTCGATCGAGCTCGACCAGCGCCTGCGCCCACGCGCGCGCGGCCTTGCCTCGAGGTGCCTGCTTCATCGCTCGCGCGCGGCGATCGAGCTCGACCCAATTCTCATCCTTGGCCAGCCGCGCCAGCGCGCCGCCGCAACCCGAGCTCACGAGCACCACGGCCGCGAGCACGCCCAGACCCCAGCGCCTCACGGTGCTTCACCGCCCGTGCAAGCCAACGTCTCCGCACCACCAACCTCGTCGACGAGCTTGTCGAGCAAGCGCTGCTCCTCGCCGCCGAGCTGCCCGCGAGCGGCCATCGCTGCACACAACGCCTCGAAGCCCGATTCGGCGTCGCCGAGCGCCACGAAGGCCTCGGCGAGGCGCAGGTGATTGACTGGATCCTCCGGGTGCGCCTCGACCACCGACTCGAGCAGCTCGAGCCCCTCCTCCGAGTCGCCGCCCTCGAGGTGCTGACCGGCGAGCGCGAGCAGGGTCCCGAGCATTCGGCTCGCCGCCATCGCCTCGAAATTGGGATCGCGCTCGATGCTACGCTGCGCCCAGGTGCGCATCTCCTCGAGGATCTTCAGTGCCTTGAGCCCGCGCCCCTCGGCCACGCGCCCGGCCACCGACGCACGGGCGTACGCGTACGCAGCCGTCTGATCGTCGGGCGCCGCACGAACCTTGTCGAGCGCGGCCTGGCGATCCGCCTCGCTGGCTTCGCCCGCACGGATGCGCTCCTCCAGCGCCTCGTGAACCGCCCACGCGCTGGCCTCGGCGTCACTCGTGACCGCGGCGATGCTGGGATCGACGGTGCCCTTCGGCTGGCAAGCCACGCTGCTCAGCGCTACTGCGAGCAGCAGACACGTGCTTCGGAAGACCTTCGCGCGCACGCGCGATGGATAACACATGTAGGGGTTCCGGCTCGGAGCCGGAACACCCCCCCCAAAATGCTTCGCATTCCGGGGGCCCCCCGGCCCTCCTGCGACCCTTTGGGTCGCCACTCGGGCGACCAACTACTTCGCGTAGTCGGCGATCACGTCGGCGTAGAGCGACTCGTCGCCCTTCGCCAGCGATGAGAGCCCGACCTCTTTGCAGGCCGAGGCCCCTTCACCCGAGCACACGCTGCCAAGGTTGGCCTTGAAGCTGGTCCGCTCGGCGGCCGGCGCCGACGGGAACGCCACGACGACCATCGGCGGCAGCTTCTCGGACGACCACACCACCTTGACCGCATCGCCCCCCTCGACACCCGCGATCGAGGCCTGCTGCGCGTCGTCGATCAGCGCGCAGGCAACCTCGCCGCGAGCCACGGCATTGACCGTCTTCATCGGCCGACGGGTGTCCTCGACGGTGAAGTCGGACAGCGAGAAGTCGCTCTTGCCGACCACCTTGTCGATGAAGCGGACGTCGTCGCCGTGGTCGGTGCCGAGCGTCTTGCCCTTGCAGCCCGCCAGCGTGGTCTCGCTCGCGCTCACTACAAAATACTGACGACCACCACCGCCGGCGACCTCCGCCGTTCCGACCACCTCGAGCTTGTGGGCCCCGCGGAGGTCCAGGAACGCGCCGAGCGACAGGATCCCAAAGTGCGGGTCGCTCTCCTTGATATAGGTCTTGCCCGCCGAGCGACTGGTCACGTACTTGCCCGCGGCCGCAGTCCACGAATTCTGCGTGGCCACGCGAGCTACCAATTTGTCCACATACTCCTGCGCCGTCGAAGCGCTGCCGACCCCGTGCTCTTTGAGGATCAAGATGTTGACCGAACCGTCGCCAGCATCGGCGGCGAGGGGGGTCAGGGCCAAGGTGGCCAAGAGGGCGGCGGCAGCGACGTTCCGAATGGTCTGGCGCAAGTGGACCTCGTGGCGGCCTTAGACGGCAGCTCCGGGCTCTTATGCACCGCCACTTCAATTCCGTCGAGTGTGGCCCGGATCACAATCGAGCATTGACCGCACGCGGGCCCGACTGCGCCGCAAATCGGCCAAGTAGCCCGTTCTCAGGCGTCTGCGCGGCGGCCGGTCGGCGCGAGGGTCAGCACCCCCGCCGTCACCAGCAGCACCAGCGAGATCCAGATGCCCCCAGCCTCAAGCGCATGCCCGTGATACCAGTCGCGCACGGGATCGAAGAAGCTGGCGATCTCCCCCGAGCTGAGCAGTGGTCCGAGCAGTAGATACGCGACCCCGATCGCCAGCGCGTACGCCGAGGCCAAGATCCACGTGCGGCGGCGATCATCCACCGCCTCGATCTCCGGCAGCCGATCCATCACCCGCCGAGTGAAGAACGCGTCGCTCGGCTCGTGCACGTCGTGCAGCGCTAGCTCCATCGCCACGAACTCCTCGAGCTCGCGCCCACACGCAGGATCCTCCCGAGCCATGCGCCGCAGGTTGGCCGGCAACCACCGCTCCCCGCGAGGATCGCTGCGCAGCAGCTCCGGATCGAGCTCGAGCTCGCACAGCTGCTCGACGAAACGCTCCAGCGACTCGCTCACGCGCCCGCCTCCTCGACCACGCTCGCGCCTCCGGCCAGGTGATCGCGCAGCAGCTTCTTCGCTCGGTGCAGGTGGGTCTTGACGGTCCCGAGCGGGAGGTCGAGCACCTCGGCGATCTCCGGATACGAGACGTCTTCCAAGTAGTAGAGCGTGACCACCATGCGGTAGCGCTCGGGCAGCTCGGTGATCGCCGCCGCGAGATCGCTCCGCATGTCGAAGCGACCCGGCGACAGCTCGCTGTCGGGCGCGGCCGCGCTGCTCTCGAAGCCCTGCGGCAGCGCGGCCAGCTCCTTGCTGCGCGTGCGATGGTTCAAGAACACGTTGTAGGCGATCCGATAGACCCAGGTGGAGAAGCGCGAGCGCCCCTCGAATCCAACCAGGCCTCGATACGCCCGCAGGAACACCTCTTGCGCGAGATCGTCGGCCAGCGTCGGGTTGCCGGTCAGGCGCAGCAACAGCCCACGAACCTTGCCTTGATGGCGCCGCACCAGCTCGGCGAAGGCTGCATTGTCGCCGCCGTTGCCAGCCCGCTCGACCAGCGCTTCGTCATCGAGCTCGGCGATGCTGCGCCGCCCACCGATCAGCTGACCGGTCGCGCTCCACACTTGCGCGAGACCGCGGCTCATTGCCGACCTCCGTCATGATTGCCGCGCACGGCGAAGCGGTGGCTGACCAGATACCCAATCCCGATGAAGCCGGGGATCAGGCCGGCCGGGCTGAGATCCTTTCCACCCCCGAGCAGCGACGCGAGCAGCAAGCCGATCCCGGTGAACACCAACACCAAGCCGCGTCGCAGATCGCTGCCGTTGTGCGCCCCAACCAACTCGGGCGGCGGCTCGATGCCCTTCTCGACCATCTTGCGCGCGAGATCGAGGCGCCGTCGCGTGGTCGCATGCCGGAAGCGAATCGCCGAGATCACGATCAGCGCGACCACGGCCAGGAACGCGAGGTCGAACGCTCGGAATCCGCCCGCGGGCGCCTGCGGGGCGAACAACATCGAGTCGAACTCGAGCACGTAGCCGATCACCCCCGAGCAGCCCTGCGCAGCGTCGGCGATCCCGGCATCGATCATCGGGCTGATGTCGGCCGCCATCGCGGTCCCGGTGACGAGCCAAGTCACCAGACCTGCCCCCAATGCGAGCCCCACCTGCGATGTCGAGCGTAGTTCGGCCATTTGACGAGCCTGCGACCCAGCCAGTCTCCGACCTGTTTCAAACCGGAGCAACAACGAGAGATCGCGCACTACCCGCTGCGCGCCCAGCCTCGTCGGTAGTCCTGCCAGACCGCCATCGGATCGCTGGGCGGAAGCTCCGCCGCCACCCCCACCTCGGCGAGCGCCGATTCCAGTCGTGATCGGGCCGTATCCACGGTTTGGAGCAGTTCGGCGCGATGTTCGGCGATCTGCAGATGCGCGTCTACGCGCACCCGAAACCCGGCCAAATCGTGCTCGAGGCCGTGAAACACGCCCTGGATCTCGAATTGTTCGGCAAACCAGTCGCGCGCGAACGACTCGGGGTCATCCTCCAAGGGCGCGCAGATCACGGTACTGAGAACACAACAAGCCAACTCTTCCCACAAATGCCGACGGTGGTCTCGGAGCGAGAGATCGAGCGGGATCTGCCCATAGTCGAACCCATGATCGTCGGCCAGAGCACCTAAAAAGAGCGCATGAACCAGCTCATGGATCAGGTTCGGCAGGCCCTGGGCCTCGACGATCCACACCCGACCTCCCAATTCGACCATCTCGGCGGGCGATGCCCGTCGACACAGGTTGTCACGAGCCGGATCCACGAGCACCGTGGCACCCATTTTCTCGATTATCCGCGTAACGAGGCGAGCCAGATCTTCGGCGGCCAGACACTGGATCGGCGTCCGAGTGTCGACGCGCTCTCGCACCATAGTTACTTCGCGGGGCGTGGACGTAAGCAAAGATAAGCCTTCGGCATCTGCCCAGCCGCCTGGTACCCTCGGTGCCGGCGAGTCCCCTCTCACCCGACGGTCATGCCTGGTCTCCCCGCAATGAGCAAGCCGGACGACGACGACGACGAGCGCGCGTCGGCGATCGCCAGCGCTCGGGGCAAGGCACGCCAAGCCGTCGCGCTGAGTCATGGTTCGGGAAGGCGGCGGCCGCGTCCAGCCGAAGAGACCTTCACGCTCGGCCGCTATGCGATCACCGGCCGCATCGCGAGCGGTGGCATGGCCACGGTCTACCGCGCGCGGCTCGACGGCCAAGGTGGCTTCGCCCGCGAGTTTGCGATCAAGGTCATCCACCCGCACCTCGCCGCCGCCGAGGGCTTCAAAGATCGATTCTTGGACGAAGCGCGCGTGGCATCGCGCGTCAACCATCCCAACGTAGTTGCAACGATCGATTCGGATCAGGACCGTGGCTATCACTTCCTGGTCCTCGAGTTGGTCAACGGCATCACGCTGCGGCAGCTGCTGGTCAACGATCTGCATCGCAGCTCGACCACCGAGGGTGCACGACTATCGCCGGGTGAAGCCGCGCGAGTGGTGTGCGACGCCGCGCGAGGGCTGCATGCGGTGCACTCGGTCGTCGACGAGCAAGGCGAGGCGCTCGACGTCGTCCACCGCGATCTCTCGCCGCACAACCTGATGCTCGACGCGACCGGTCGCACGGTGCTGATCGATCTCGGGCTCGCCAAGGCGCGCGGCCAGCTCGGCCACACGCAGACCGGGGTGCTGTGCGGGAAGCTGCCGTACATGAGCCCGGAGCAGAGCCGGATGGAGCCGCTCGACGCTCGCTCCGACGTGTTCAGCCTCGGCAGCGTGTTGTTCGAGCTCGCCGCAGGCGAGGCGCCGTTTGGCGACGATCACACGCCCGGCACGCTCGAAGCCCTGCGCACCTGCGATCTCGATCGCCTCGCCAGCAAGCTCGCCGACGCCAACGTCCCGAGCTGGCTGACGCAGATCGTGCTCACCTGCCTGCGCCGCGATCCCGCCGATCGCTACGCGAGCGCGGCCGCGCTGGCCGATGCGCTCGATGACGCGATGCGGCGTGCGGGCGTGATCCAGTCCGAGGCGCGGCAGCGCCTGGCCGCGCGCGCGCTCGGGGTTCGTCAGCAGCTCGGCCCCGAGCACCCCGCCGATCCGCTGCCACCTCTGATCGCCGCCGATCCAACCGGGGGCTATCGAGCGCTCGCTCCCTCGCGCGTACCTTCATGGTTGCGCGGGCTCGGCATGGCCAGCGCGGGCGCGCTGTTCGTGATCGTCGGACTGTTCGTGATCGAGGCGCTCGGCAGCAAGCAAGAGGCGACCGCCAACGAGCCGATGACGCCGAACATGGCGACCGACGCCAAGCTGCCCGACGGCATGCCCGAGCCGGCGCCGAGCCGCGTCGAAGTGCCCGTGGCCCCGCCCGAGCGCAAGCCCACGCTCGACAGCAAGCCGGTCGAAGAAGATCTCGAGGTCACGATCGAGCCCGCCCGCAAGCGCAAGACGACGAGCAAGCCCAAACCGAACCCCGCCGACGAGTTCAACCAAGACAACCCCTACGAGTGAGTTGGTCCATGCTGCGCACGGACCACTCACTCTCTAATTTTGATAGCGGGACCGTAGCCGGTCCCGCTCCCCGCCGTGGCCAAGCCACGTCGGGGACCCCTCACCCCCTGCCCGCCGCTGACGCGGCGTTGGTTGTCGCGTTGACCGATCCTCATCGTGGCCAAGCCACGTCGGGGACCCCTCACCCCCTGCTCGGCCCTCTCGGGCCGTCGGTGTGGTTGCAGCCTCCGTAGCTTCGATGGCCTCGCTCGCGGCCCTGACCGTGGCGCTGAGCTTGTTCGCCGCGCCACCCGAACCTGACACAACTTCGCCGCCCGCCGACGATCGTGAGGCGGCCAAGCAGGCGTTC
>DATLLB010000848.1:0-5518 GCA_035538075.1 Enhygromyxa sp. | reverse complement strand
CTGCTGGAGATTGCGGGCAAAGCGGTTCCGTCGAACCGAACCGACGAGGTCTCTGCGACGCTAGGCTCGGGCGGAGTCGCCTTGTCGAGGTACTCCGGTTGGCATGCGAAGTAGGCCAGCACGTCGAGCCCCACGACGGGTACGTCATGCTCGGCGACCAGCGCACGCAGACCTTCGCACGCCCTCACGTACGTAGGTCCGTTGACCGGCGTGGTGCCGACGAGCCTGCCGTAACCGTTGGCCACCGTGCCCGACTGGGCGGGGAAGTAGCGCTGCGGATCCTTGCAGTGCAGCACCATTCCGGGGAACGAGAGCCCCGCAAACGGCAGCGGCGAGTCCCTACGCAGCCGATCGAACGCCTCGGCCACCTGAGCGTCGCCATCGCAGGCCCACAATGTGTCGATCCAGTGGTTGGCCACGTCGGCACGCTCGACGATCCGGTTGCGGGCATGACCGCCCAGGGCCATGCCAAAGCGGTTCAGCTGATCGCGCCCGCGGTAGCGGTCGGTGTTGAACAGCCGCAGCAGGCGAATGAGGTCCTCGGACGAGAGCGAGCGGCGGTGGGTCTCGATCAGCGTGCGTGCCTCGGACAGCGCACGCTCGCGGGCAGCCAAGCGGTCCTCGGGCAGATCGCGGCGCGCTCGGGCGACCACCGCAGCAATATCGATCGGCTCATCCTCGACGCGCCGCTCGGCTGGATGAGGCAGCGAGCGGTCGAGCGCATGCTCGAGGTAGGCCAAGAACCCCGGCGAGTGGGACTTCCAGTACGACGTGTCCCGTGTGGCCGCCGCATCCACGAACGCCAGGCACGCCTCGCGGAGCCTGGGCCACCATCGCTCGACTTCTTCGGCGGGCAGGTACAGCTCGAGGCCCGCACTGACGTACGCCAACTCGCGGGTCAGCGCGACGCGGGGGCCGAGCTCGGCTCGCATCTGGTCATCGACCTTCCCGACATCGGCGATCAGAAACAGCACCTCGGGCAGCAGCACCGCCACGTGCACGGCTCCCACGTTGAGTCGAACGAGCTGGTCGAACAAGGTGATCGCCCACTTGCGATCACCTCGGCTGTGAGCGTGATCGACCAGCTCGGCCAGCACTCTCAGCACCGCGGCTCGTACGGCGGGCTGTGGAAGCAGCAGCTCCACCACATCGCCGGCCGTGGCTCGGTCCCCACGGTCGGCTCCGCGTGAGCTCCCTTGCTCGTGCGCGGCGATGGCCTTGGCGATCCGTGACTCCGCGTCGGTATCCACCCGCGGATCGTTACACGCAGCCGCTCACGACCCGCAACTACTCACTGAGCCACAACGCCAGCGCGGTGGTCGACGACGGCCCCGCACTCGCAGCACTTGGGCGGCTCGCGGATGACCCCGAGCGCAGGCCCGAAGCCGAGGACGTAGATCATCGTGAGCGGCAGCATCACGACATAGTCGGCGCCGATGATCGGTGACAGCGGGATGAACGGGACGCCGAGCCAGAAGTAGCCCTTGACCCACCGCCGCAGCTCGGGATCGTCATACTCGGCCTCGACCTCACGCTCGCATCGAGCACATTCACGCCGCATCACGGGCGCAAGCTAGCGCGGGTCGGCGAGCCGGCACCGGCAAAAAATGCCGCTCGGGCGCGCACGCGGTTATGCTGCGGCAACGTGCTGCGCTCGAAGTTGGGGAGAGTCGTCACGGCGGTCGCGTTGCTGGTCGGCGGCTGCGAGTACGACCTCGACGTGGCCGCGGAGTGGGAGATCACCAGGCCGCGGGTGATCACGTTTCGGATGGAGCTGGTCGAGCCCGCGCCGATCTGGCTCGAGCGGCTCGACTCCGGGGTCGATGACGCGCCGATCGCCGAGGCGCTGCCGGGCGATCGCGTGCGCATGGTGCCGCTGGTGGTCGACGGCGAGAGCCGGCCGCAGGCGCCCGAGAGCATCGATGCGATCTGGTTTCAGTGCACGGCGGACGAGCACAGCTTCGACTGTCTGTCCGAGGTGCCGCGCTGCGACTCGCTCGACGCGTGGACGACCGACGTCGGCTGCGAGCTCGGGCGTGGTCGTGGGTTCGAGTTCACGATCCCCAAGCTGGGCCCGCTCGTGTTCGAGGAGCGATCGATGAAGCTGCTCGGCATCATCGGGCGCACGCCCGACGCGGACGCGGAGCGCTGTCGAGCGGGCTTGGTGGCGGGCACGAGCGAGCTGTCGGACTGCACATTGGTGGAGGCGCCCGTGGCGATCGGGCCGCGCTGGGTGCTGCAGCACGTCGCGGTCGAGGTCGGGCTCGAGCCCGAGTTGCCGCTCTACGAGATTCCGTACCTGGCGATGCTGCAACCGGCCAATCGAGTGCAAGAGCCGGGCGCTCCGGTGTGGCTCGACGCCGAGACCGGTGAGCCGCTCGCCGAATCTCCTCCGCAGCTGCGTCGGGGGCAGCGAGTGAAGACCTCCGGGCCGATCTGGGCGGACGCGCAACGGCAGCCCTACGCGTCCCTGTGGCGAAGCGTGCTGCTGGCCGACTTCGAGAACCGTGGCGCACGATACTTCGCGAGCGGGCCGATTTGGCTCACCGAGGTCGACGTGCCGCGCTTGGAGTTCGTGGTCGACGAAGACGCGCGACCGGGGATGGTGCGGGTAGTCGTGGTCGTGGGCGATCGTCGCGGCGGCGACCCCTTTGGTGCGATCAACATGTTCGTGAGCGAGCTCGAGGTGGTGCCTTGAGGCTCGCAGGCGTGCTAGCGACGGCGCTCGCGTTGGCCATACCCACGCGCGCCTGGGCGGCGCCGCCCGAGCATGACCAGGCACCCGAGCAAGGCCGCACGCTCGGTCGCGTGCTGGTGGCGCGCGTGTGCCCGAGGCCAAGGTGATCGTGGTCGCGGCTGCGCCCGACGTCCGCGTGGGCACGCCCGCTCGCGCGCCGCTCGACCCGGCGAGCGTGGACTGGATGCGCGAGGCGATGACCGACGCCGACGGCCGCTTCGCGCTCGACGATCTACCGATCGGCAAGCTGCGCGTCGTGGTGATGGTCGAGGGCTACGAGCGCCTCGAGCTGTGGGGCGAGGCGAGCACCGACGCGCGCGAGCTGACGCTGTTTCTCCGGCCCACGCAGGGCCGCTTTCGCACGGAGGTGCTCGTCGATCGCAACCTCGAGCTGCCCCGCGCGGAGCATCGCGTCGACGCCGAGCGAGCCAGAGTCTATCCGGGCAGCGGGGGCGATCCGGTACGCGCGACGCAGAACCTGCCCGGGGTCGCGCGCACGCCAGGCGGTCTGGGCTTGATGGCGATCCGCGGCGGCGATCCGCGGCAGACCGGCCTCTACGTCGACGGTCATCCGGTCCCGCGTGCCTTCCACGTGCTGCCGATCGCGGCGGTCGTCGATCCGAGCATGATCGATCGCGTCGAGCTGACGCCCGGCAACTTCGACGCGGCCTACGGCGGATTCTCGGGCGGCCTGCTCGAGCTGCACACGCGTCGGCTCACCGGCCTGCAGGGCATTCACGGAGAGGTGCACGCGGACCTGTTCGATGTCGGCGGCGCGATCTGGGCTCCGGTCGGCGAGGGCGGAGTCGCGGTCGCAGTTCGGCGCGCGCACGTGGGCGACGTGGTCCAGGCGGCCGACTCGGTGATCGGCAAGACCGGCATCTTGGTGCCCAACTACTGGGACTACTTTGGACGCTTCGACTTTCCGATCGCGCGTCGCCACCTGCTCAGCGTCAAGGCCTTCGGGGCCGGGGATGCGCTGCAGGACGTCACGAAGTTTGCACCGAACCAGGTGCTCACCCTCGACTTTCGCACGGCCTTTCATCGCTTCGATCTCGGCTACGCGTACGAAGGGCCACGCTTGCGCGCCTCAGTCAGCGGCGCGCTGCTGCTCGACACCAACTTTCAGGTCGACGACTCGAGCACCCACAACCGCCGCGGTCGCACGCCGAGCCTGCGCGCGACGATGAGCTATCGCCTGGCCAAGCGCGCGACGCTGCTGGCCGGTCTCGACTTCGTCCACACGCGGGCGGATCGGCAGATCGAGTACGACTACGACGAGGAGATCACCGAGTTCGAGGCCAAGTACTGGAAATTCGGCACCTGGCTGGGCGTCGGCGTGCAGCTGTTCCCGCGCACGGGGGCGCTGGTGATCCGGCCGCAGGTGCGGCTCAACGTGTTCGGCACCACCACCGAGAAGCGCGTCGGCCTCGATCCTCGCCTCGATCTGCGCGCGCGCGTGCACGAGCGAGTCGATCTGTTCGCGGCGGTCGGTCTGTACTCGGCTCCGTACTCGCTCTATCGCGAAGATCAGCTTGGCTTGATTGAAGACAGCTCCACGGCGACGGCCCACATCGTGATCCCCGACTGGCTGAGCACGTACTTCGATCCGGGCGCCGAGACCGAGAGCCGGGACGGCACCATGCTGATCACCCGAACCTATCAAGCGTCGCTCGGTACGCAGGTCGAGCTACCGTGGTCGCTGCGGCTGCGCACGACGCTGTTCTGGCGAGAGACACCAGCGCAGACGCGGGCCTACATCCTCGAGCCTGGGGTCGCACTCACGCTCAGTTCGCCCGAAGAGCGCGCCTACGGGCTCGAGCTGCTGCTCGACCGCAGCCTCGGCGAGCGCATCCACGGGATGCTCGGCTACACGCTGCTGCGCGCCTATGGGAACCTGAACTTGGATTATTTGGGCCTCCCGCTGGCCGACACGAAGCGGATCCCGACCAACTTCGATCAGCGCCACAACCTGGTCGCGCTGCTGGTCTTCGAGCTGCCTCGTCACTATCGCGTGGGCGCCCGCTTCCGGCTGGTCTCCGGCAACCCCGAGCAGCTGGTGATCGGCACCCGCGTCGTCCAGGACGAGAGCAACTTCAGCTACCACCCGATCTACGGCGAGTTCGGCAGCACCTACGGCCCGCTGTTTCACCAGCTCGACGTCCGCGTCGACAAGACCTGGATCATGCGGCACGTCGCGCTGGTCGCTTACCTCGACGTGCAGAACATCTACAACCGCGTGTACCCGGAGATCTGGGTGTACAGCGCGGACTGGACCGACCGCGGGCAGCGGATTGGCCTGCCGATCTTCCCCAGCCTCGGGCTGCGGCTCGAGTTCTAGCTGGCGAGCTTAGCGAGCGGCGATCCCGAAGCTCGCCAGCTAGAACTCGAGCCGCAGCCCGAGGCTGGGGAAGATCGGCAGGCCGATCCGCTGCCCGCGGTCGGTCCAGTCCGCGCTGTACACCCAGATCTCCGGGTACACGCGGTTATAGATGTTCTGCACGTCGAGGTAAGCGACCAGCGCGACGTGCCGCATGATCCAGGTCTTGTCGACGCGGACGTCGAGCTGGTGAAACAGCGGGCCATAGGTGCTGCCGAACTCGCCGTAGATCGGGTGGTAGCTGAAGTTGCTCTCGTCCTGGACGACGCGGGTGCCGATCACCGGCTGCTCGGGGTTGCCGGAGACCAGCCGGAAGCGAGCGCCCACGCGATAGTGGCGAGGCAGCTCGAAGACCAGCAGCGCGACCAGGTTGTGGCGCTGATCGAAGTTGGTCGGGATCC
>DATLLB010000847.1:0-6606 GCA_035538075.1 Enhygromyxa sp. | reverse complement strand
CCTCAGGACGGCAGGGGATCGCCCGGGAGCAGCCGCGCGAGCATGGAGTTGGGCCGGCGTCGGCGTAGCCGATCGGCCAGCGCTGCGACCGGCTGCTCGACCGCGAACATCGGTGCAAACGCGACGCCGGTCAGGGGATATACGAAGGCAATCGCCATGATCAACAGCACGCCGACGTGAAAGGCCCACATGCCGGCGGCCCAGACTCGCGCGAGCCGTGGGCCGAGCAACGCGATTGGAGCCCCGAGCTCGAGCGCGACGCTCATCCACGCGAGCGGCACGAACACCGCCGGATAGGCCGACAGCGCCGCGCCGATCGGCGAGTGCAGATCGCCGAGCTCGACCTTGCGCAGGTTGTCCCACGCGACGTGGCTGAGCAGCACCTCGCCGGCGAGCCACGCGGTGCCGGAGTTGCGCAGCTTGGCCACGCCGGCCACCACGTAGGTGAGCACGGTGATGGTGGCCATCAATCGCGCGCCCCAGCCATAGCGGCCGTGCAGCTCGCGACCGCGGGCGCGCAGCTCGGGATCGCGAGCGGCGTCGAACGACCAGGCGTCGGCGGCGGGCAGCAGCGCGAGCACCAGCACGTGCATGACCAGCAGGTTCTCGCTGTGGAAGATCATTCCCCACGAGTTGCGATAGCTGGTGACCCACAGCAGCCCGATTGCGAACAGCGGCGCGATCGTGCGAAAGCGCCAGCCGATCAACGAGGCGACCCCGGCGATCACGGTGATCAGCCAGATCACCACGCCGATCGCCGGCGCGAGCGGTGCGTCGAGCAGCGAGACCACACCGATCGGCTCGAAGCGCTCGGGCGGGAACCACAGCCCGGAGAGCAGGATCGGCGCGAAGCCAACCAGCCACACCAACGCGAATGCGCAGATCAGCACGCGCACGACCGCGAGCCGCAAGCCAGGGATCGGCACCAGCCAGAATCGGTCGAGCAGCCCGCCGATCATCGCAGGACCTCGCAGCTGGCCCGTCGGCGCTGACGCAGCGGCAGCTTGCCGCTCTCGCTCACGAAATAGGTGCGTGGATCGAATTGCCGACTCTGGACCTCGAGGCGCACGACCTCACCGTGCGCCAGGCTGTCGGCCACCCGCGCCGCGACCTGCTCGCACAAGCTGCGCGCCTGCTTGCGCCGGATCGCCTTGCTGATGGTCTGGGCGGCCTGCATGACCTCGGCGTTGGCGACCAGCTCGGGGCCAATGCGATGCTCGCGACCTGCGGCGTCGAATCCGACGATCACGTCGATCCACGGGCGCTCGCGCAGGGACGAGAACATCGGGTAGGTCGAGAGCGGGAACGAGTCGCGCGGTGGGTCGCGCAGGGCTGGCCACACGGTCGCGCCGATCAGCAGCGCGCTGACCAGCAGCGCGCCGGCTCGCGCGAAGCCTCGCAGCGTGCCCGCGTCGGCGTCAGTCATCGGTCGGCGCTCGCTCGGGCAACTCGTCGGCAATCCACGCGCCGCCGTGACCGAGGGCTGCCCAGGCGTGCTGCGTATAGTCGATGCGAATCTCCGGCGCGCTCATCGACTCGGAGAATCCACCGACGACCGTGCGCTGCGGCGAGCAGGCGAAGCAGGTCTGCTCGTTCCACTGCTGCCGGACCAAGAACTCGATCACGCGCTTCATCAGCTCGCGATCGTCGGCGAGGTCCTCGCCGCGGGCGTGCTTGATCGCCATCGCGGCCGCCAAGCCCTCGCCGAAGCCCGCAGCTGGCGTGTTGACCGGCGGCAGGATGTTGCCGAGCGAGTAGCCGCCCCAGAACTCGCGCGCGACGTCGCTGCGCTCGTCGAGCACCAGGCGGGCCTTCGAGGCCATGTAGTCGACGCAAAATTGCTCGTAGCCGGCGTTGCGGTGGTGCGCGAGCGAGGCCCGGGCCGCGAGGCAGTGCCAGTTCTCCTCGAGGAAGAAGAAGTCGCGCGCGAAGGTGTCCCAGTAAGGACCGGCGTAGTAGTTCATCGCGCGCTCGACCGCGTCGCGCAGCACGGTGACCTCGGGAAACCCGGCCGCTGCGGCAGCTTCGGGATCGCCGAGCGCGAGCTTCTCGGCCAGGCTCAACGCGAAGATCGCCTGGCCACCTGCGTACATCGGCTCGGGCCCGTCGATCGGCTGTCCGGCGGCGAGGTCCCACTCGGGGTAGAAGCTGCCGTCGTCGCGCTGCAGGGCCAGCAGCATGCGCGTCATGCCGGCCATGGTGTCGTCATGGCGCGCGCCGACGCGATCGCGGCAGCTGAAGAACGCGATGGCCGGCAGCGCGGTCGAGCCGAGCGAGGCGACGCTGCTCTTGCGCCCGCGGGTCAGCGCGATGCGATCGCCGCTCGGGCGCGCGTGCTTGGCCATGAACGCGAGCGCGCGCGTGGCCACCTGCTTGGTGGTCTGCTCGTCGCGGCCGAGCTCGCACAGCACCAGCGTGGTGCCGGCCTGGCGCGGCAGATTCCAGCCCGAGTTCTGCTGCTTGCCAGTGAACGGATCGAGCAGGTAGCGGAACCGACCGTCGGGCTGCGAGGCGCGGGTGATGTGGCGCTCGGCCAGCTCGAGCGCTTCGTCGAGGCGCTTGCGGCTGAGCTCGACGTCGCGCTCGTGGCCGCGCTCCAGCCAGTACAGCTTGCCGCCGTCGTCGAACACCAGGCTCAGCGTCTCGATCCGCGTGAGGCCCTCGAGCAGCAGCCACGCGTCGGCGTCGGCCGGCTTGGGGGACGCCTTGTCCTGCTCGATCAGCTTGGCGAGGCGACCGGCGTGGCGTTGCTCGCGATCCCAGCGCTCGACCTCGGGCGGGACCTCGAAGCCCAGCGCCTTGCGCAGCGCGACTGGGGACACGCCAAAGCGAAAGTCGGGGATCCACGCGAGCGGCTCGTTGGCGACGAACAGATCGCCCGCGACCAGCTGCCACGGCATCAGGCAGTGCTCGGTGTCGCAGACGCCGTCGAGGCCCGGCCGCAGCGCGAGCATGTCGAGCACGGGCCCGCGCGAGCGCAGCGGCGCGACGCCGAGGATGATGTCGACCTTGACCGGGCCGCGCTGGGCCTCGCGGCGGATGTGCTCGAGGATCGCCCTGGGCAGCTGATCCGGCACCGCGGTCACGCAGCGAGTGATCGGCTCGACCGGGGCCGACTTGCTCGGCACCGCCTCGGGCTCGCGGCGCGGGACCAAGTAGGTGAGCACCGCGACCGCGACGTTGGCCTCGGGATCGGGCACGCAGTCGATCGGCTCGGTGGTGAGCAGCGACGGCACCCACAGGCGCTCGCGTCGATGCCCACCGGGAACCTTGACGATCTTCTTGCCCTCGCGCGGGATCGCGGGGAGTGCCTCCCAGCTCGGGATCAGCTCGGCGCGCTGCTGCTGCAGCTCGACCATGAACAGCATCGGCGTCGGCTTGCCCTCCTCGTTGAGGATCGTGGGCAATGGTTGGGCTCGGGCTGCCGCGGCCTCTCGCCAAGCGCCGAGGCTGATCGCAACCAGCAGCACGCCCGAGGCCGCCGCCGCGCGCTTGCTGTAGCCGCTGCGCCAGGTGGCCGCGAGGCCCCACGCCGACAGCGGCACGGTCAGCGTCGCGAACAGCACGATCACCGCCAACATCCCCGCGCCGATGCCCTGTCCGAGATCGCCGTAGAGGCCGGCCACGTACGCGGCCGAGCGCAGCAGCGACCAGCTCAGCGCTGCGAAGACCAGCAGCGAGAGCACCGACGCGACCTGCCAGATCCGGCCGAGCAGGCGCAGCTTCGCCGCAGCCGCGATCGCGGTGGCGAAGTGGCCGAGCGCCAACAGCCAGCACAGGACCGCAAACGTGGACCAATCCGACCAAGGCAGCTTCGCGCCGGCCCAGGCGAAGACCACCGCGTGCAGCCCCGCCACCACAGTCAACGACCAACGCGGCATCGCGCGCGGCTTGTCGAGCTCTTCGGACATCGCCGCGAGGATACGCGATGACTTCCAAGGAATCCGAAAGCAGAGGTGGCCGAGAGGATCGTAAGCCGGGTTTTGTCCCTGGTTTTGTTGCCTCCACCAGGTGGTGATCATTCTTCTTCGCGGCACTACCCGGGACGGGGCGGGCCACCCCTCGACCTTTGTCCGAAGACGCCGGTCTGGTCCCTGTTTGGCCTTGCTCCGGGTGGGGTTTACCGTGCGACTCTCGTCACCGAGAGACCGGTGCGCTCTTACCGCACCCTTTCACCCTTACCGACGCGGACGTCGGCGGTTTGCTTTCTGTGGCACTTTCCTGCGGGTCACCCCGACTTGCATTTCGCAAGCACCCTGCCCTGTGGGGCCCGGACTTTCCTCGATCTGCGAGACCCTTGCGGGAACTCCGACCGCGATCACCTCAGCCTCTCGACCACCTCGCCTCCGGATCCCGGCATGTAGCACGGATCGCAGCGAGGTAAAATAGGAGGATGCGCGCGCGGCCAGTGCTCGGAGGCATTCTGATCGTCGGACTCGCGGCGGGTCTGAGCCTCTACCCGGATCGGGCGCCCGCGACGATCGCCGAGCAGCGCGCTCGGTTGCCGCCGCCCGCTGCGTGCAAAGATCCGGTCGCGGGGGTGTGGCAGTCGCACTCGTGGAACGAGATGTACGAAGAGTGGGGCCGCTTCACGCTGACCATTCGTCGCGTCGAGGGCAGCGAGACCGCGCTCGAAGGCGAGATGATTAACGAGAGCTGGTACGGGCCGAAGACCGAGGTCAGCCGCGGTCCGTGCGTGGGTCGGCTGCAATACATCGTCTCGATGGAAGCCGAGGGCAGCTATCGAGACGGCGAGGTCGAGTTCCACGGGACCAGCTGGAAGATGGAAGAGGCCCTGTGCGCGGTCGACTGGGGGTTTGGCTACAACCTCGATCGCTTCTCCGGAAAGATCGATCACGACATTCAGGAATTTCAGTCGGTCAACAACGACGGCGGCCGCTATGTCGACGTGCCGACCGTGTTTCGCCGGGTCTCGTGCGATGACCCCGAAGGCCCGACCGAGCCGCGCGTCTCGATCGCGCCGCCGCCGTTCTATCCGCCCGAGGACGAGCGCGGCTGCGGGCTGCGCTGAGGCTGCAGCTCGATCTCTCGCACCGAAATTTCTCGCCACCAGGGATCGAGCTGCTCGATGCGGCTGGGCTCGACCGCGGCGCCGAGCTTGGGCATGAGCAGCCGAGCTCCGAAGGCGTGCGCCTGCTCGAGCAAGGTCTCGGCCGGCTCGTCCCAGTCGTGCAGCGCGAGGTTGAATGTGCCCCAGTGGACCGGCAGCAACGTGCCGCCGCCGAGCAGATTGAGCGCTCGCAGGGCGTTCTCGGGGCCGAGGTGAATGTGGCCCCACGCGGGGTGGTAGGCGCCGACCTCGAGCATCACCAGATCGAAGGGGCCGAGGCGAGTCGCGATCTCGCGATACTCGTCGGTGAGCCCGGTGTCGCCGCTGAAGAACACGCGATGGCTCGCGCTGGTGATCACGAATGACGACCACAGCGTGCGGTTGCGGTCGAAGGGTCCGCGCCCGGAGAAGTGCTGGCTGGGCGCGGCGGTGACCGAGAACTCGCTGCGACCATCGGCCGAGACGAAGGTGTGGCTCTCCCACCAGTCGAGCTCGACGATGTGCTCGGCCGGCACGCCGAACGCCTCGAGGTGAGCGCCGACGCCGAGCGAAGTGCAAAAGCGCAGGCCCTGACGCGCGAGCGCACGGACACTCTGCGCGTCGAGGTGGTCGTAGTGATCGTGCGAGATGATCACCAGGTCGATCGGGCCGAGCGCATCGATCGCGACCGGAACCGGCTGGAAGCGCTTGGGGCCGATCCATGACGACGGAGAGGCGCGCAGGCCCCAGACCGGATCGGTGAGGATCCGGGCGCCGTCTTGTTCGATCAGCACGGTCGAGTGGCCGAGCCAGGTCGTGCGCAGACCGGTCTCGGGCGGGCGCACCCAGCTTGGACGCGGATCGATCGAGGGCAGCGGCGCGACCGGGACTCGACGGTTGCCTTCGAACAAGAACTCGCGCAGCACCGGCGTGGTGCTGCCCTGCAGCTGCGGGCCGAGCCCCGAGCTGTTGCGGAAGCTGCCTGCGACGAAACGCGGCGAGGCTTCGACTCGCTCGCGTCGGAGACCCTCGAAACGGCGGACGCCGGGCATGTGGGCGATTATTCGCTGGCGCGCGCTGGAAGTTGCAAGCGTCGTGATATGCCGCTCGCATGCGCCCGATTCGTGCTCTTTCGAGGTGCTCGTGGTTGTGTCTGGCGTTCGCATGCAACGGCGAAGCGCCGGCGGGTGACGAGACTTCGTCGTCGGAGAGCTCGAGCGATGGCGACGGCGATGGCGATGGCGATGGTGACGGTGATGGCGACGGAGACGGCGATGGTGACGGAGACGGAGATGGTGACGGTGACGGTGACCAGCCGCCGGATCCCTCCTGCGAAGGCATCGGCGAGGCGGTCGATGCTCTCGGCACGGTCCAGAGCACCGAGACGTGCTGCAAGGTCGGGAACGGCAGCTCGCTCGCGCCCGGGACCGTGCCGAGAGCATCGACCGCCTCGCCGATGCCTTCGCAGGTGGGATCCGGCGGCTGGTCACCGTCACCGGCACCATCTCCGTCTCCGTCACCATCGCCGTCTCCGTCGCCATCACCGTCACCATCGC
>DATLLB010000846.1:0-7348 GCA_035538075.1 Enhygromyxa sp. | reverse complement strand
CAACGCAACGCCGACGTGGGAGACGCGCCGATCAGCGGCGCGGTGGTCAGGCGCCGGCCTTCTTGTCGGGCTTGAACACGCTCATCGGCACGATGATGCCGCGCTCGCGCGCTCGGTCGACCTGCTGGTGCGCGTCAGCGTCGGCGTCAACAACGAGGCGATGCAGGTCATCGAGCTGGTCGAGCCGCGCGTCAAAGAGGGCAATCAGATCGTGCACATGCCGATCTTCCGGGCGATGAAGGTGCAGGACGGCGCGACCGAGTTTCGGCCGACCGGGACCGTGCCGGCATTCATCACCGAGCTGGCCGAGCGCGGCATCAACGTGCCGATGAGCGTGTTCAAGCCCGACAAGAAGGCCGGCGCCTGACCGACGCGCCGCTGATCGGCGCGTCTCCCACGTCGGCGTTGCCTTGACCCTCACGGTGGCGCCCAAGCGGCGCGATCGAGCGTCCGTGAGGGCTTGCGAGGGCGACCGCGGGCTCCGCAGGCCGCCCCGCGAGCTGTCACGGAGGTCGCGGAGCGGCGCTTGGTCGCCTCCGTGAGACCTCGAGAGGGCTGGATCGCCGCGCGCTGTGCGTGGTTTGCGGCCTCAGGGTGGGGCCCAAGTCTCGCGTGGTCGGCTCCGCGACAGCTTGCGAGCGCGCGGTCGCGGCTGCTGGTTGGGCCGGGTGCATCCGAGTAGCTTCTCGGCCGTGCCAGGGACGCCCAGCCGCCGTGATCGGAGCCTCGAGGCCTTGCTCGATCGCGTGGAGGATCGGCTGATGGACGCGCCGATCGGCCTCCATCGCGTGGGCGAGCCTGCCGACGAGGCCGAGCTCGAGCGAGCGCAGCTGCCCGACGAAGCGGTGGCGCTGTGGCGACGCTGGGACGGCATCGAGCTGGCTGGCGGCGAGGCTCAATTGTTCTCGCTGGCCGAGCAGCAGCAGGCGCTCGAGGAAGCGGGCGAGCATGGGATCCTGCGCGCGGGCGATCGCGTGATCGGTCGCTACGGCGCGGCGCTGCTGGTGATCCCGGCCGATCCTTGGGAGGAGGGCGGCGACGTGGTGATGGTCGAGGACGACGGCGAGCGAGCGCCGTACGCCTCGAGCGTGGCTCGGCTGGCGCTCGGGTTGGTCGCAGAGACGGCGGTGCTCTACGACGACGAAGGTGAATACCGAGAGGACCTGTTCGGCGACGACGGTCAGCTGACCGCACGGGCCGAGCGTCGCTTGATTCGTCGACGGCTCGACTTCGACGAGGACGCACCGTTTCCCCGCTTTCGCCTCGGCCAGCTGCTGCGCCGCGCGGGCGAGCTTCGGGCCGCTCGTTCCGAGCTTCGTCGGGTGCTCCGCTGCGCGCCGGAATTCGCGTGGGCGCACTGGGAGCTGGGCCGCGTCGCGTTCGAGATGGGCGAGCGCGAGGAGGCGCGCGAGAGCTTCGCGAGCGCGGCCGAGAAGACCCACGATCTGCACGTGCGGGCGCTGTTCTTGGCCTGGCAGGCGCGCGCCGTCGATGAGCCCGAGCGCGAGCAGCTGGCGTCCGCGGTCAAGCAGATCGATCCGGGCTTCGTCGCCGCACGCGAGGCTGGCCTGCGCGAGGCGATCGAGCATGAGGACGGCGGTCGTGCTCGCGAGTTGCTCGCGCTCGGTCTAGCGATCGAGCCGCGCTCGCTCGCGCTGCTGGGTCTGCGCGAGACTGTCGCGGCGCTGCCCGAGCTGGCCCCCGAAGACGAGCCGATGCCGGTCGAGGAGGTCGAGGAGGCGTTCGATCTACCCGACGATCCGCCGCCGCCGAGCGAGCGACCGCGCAAGCCCAACCGCAAGCGTCAGTAGCCGACCGGCTGCGGATCGATCGGGGCGGCAGGCGGACCGAGCGGCTCGGCCCCGGACGCGGTCGCGGTGCTGGGCTCCGCCTCCGCGGCGCTGCTGGTCGTCGTGGTCGCGGTCTCGAGCAGCTGCTCGAGCACGATCGGCGGACCTTGCTTGCGCTCGGCCTGCAGCAGCAAGAGCACGCGCTCGCCCCCAGTCAGCTCGCCCAACTCGGCGATCCCGAGCTCGACGCGAGCGTCGGCGGCGGGCGGGAGCGCGACCTGCTTGACGATGCGCCGCTCGCCTGCGGCGTCTTCGATCATCACGGTCAGCTCGGCGGAGGCCCAGTCGGGGATCGTCAGCGTGAGGACGTCGCCGTTGCGCCGCGTCAGCGGCCACGCCGGCCACAGAAGATCGAGCAGCGAGGTGGTCACGCGCGCGGCCTCGGGCAGCAAGATCGCCGCGCCGTCGCGGTAGCAGGTCTCGTCGAGGTAGGGCCGGATGCGGCCGTCCAGATCGGTATCGAAGGCCAGCAGAGCGCGACCGCTCGGGTTGAGCAGGTAGCCTTGCTCGGACGGCCACGGTGAGAGCACCGCGCCCTCGACTTCTTCCGGGGCCAGCTGGTGATCGTCGCCGAGCAGCTTGGTTGCGGCCTCGCTCGGGCTCAGCGTCGCGTCGAGGAACATCGGCGCGGGCACGCTCGACTCCGAGAAGAAGCGCCGGCCGGCCAAGCTAGCGAGCCCGTCATAGGAGCCCTCGCCGAGCAGGTGACCGATCAGCGTCTCGGCCAGCGGCACACCCTCGGGATCGGCCTGGATGCCGCGGGCGATGCCGGGCAGATCGCTGCGCCCGTACTCCATCCGCACGAACTCCTGGAAGGGCAGGCCACGATCGCCAGCGGCGGGCGAGAGCGGGGCGAAGAACGCCGACGCGTCGCCGCGCGCGTGGGCGGGGACCGAGAGATCCTGCGTGACGTGGAGCAGCGCACCGATGCCGATCAGCGCGAGCGCGAGCTCGTGGTCACGCTCGGCCTTGCTCGGGGCCGCGCTCGCGCGCTCGAGGTGCTGGTAGGTGGCCTTCGGCGCGAGCGGATCGGTCGGATCTTCGAGCCAGGTGAGTGCGGTCGGGGCCTTGCCGTCGAAGTTGGTGCCGGTCGCGATGCCGGCCCGCGGCTCGCCGTTGCTGCGAGCCTGACGGGTGCGCAGCACCACGGCCGGGAGCTCGCTATCCGCCCACTGTCCGGCGTCGAGCTGCTCGCGATCGAGGAAGTGATGGATGTGCCTCGCCGAGGGCGTGACCTCGGCGAGCATGCCGAGGCGGATCCAGCCGAGCGCCGAGTGCTCCCACAGATCACCCTGCACGCAGAACAGCTGAGTCTCGGGCGGCGCGGAGGCGGGCGGGCACGCTCCCGGCCCACCCAGCGGCAGCGCGCCGGAGTCGGCGTGGGCGCTCGCGATCGCGAGCTGCAGCAGCCGAAGTTGCTCGGGCGTGAGGCGATCCGGATCGAGACGCAGCGGCGTGAACAGTCCGCGCTCGAGCCCGCTCGCATCCATCCAGCGCAGGTGGAGGGCGCTGCGCGTGACCGCGGACTCGAGCAGCGCTTGGTGAGTCGTCGAGGGATCCCACGCGCGAGCCGAGCTCGCCGACCCGGCGAGCACGAGGCCCAGCACGATCGCAGACAATCGCTTCACGGCTGCTCCCCCTCTACCGTCGGTTGGCCGGGTTGGCTCGGTTCGCCGGGCTGGGCCGGCTCGGGCGCGGGTCCGGCCGGAATCTGCTCGAGTCGGTTGAGCCGCCCGTGGATGAACTTGGCGAGGATGATCGCCGTGTCCACGTCGATGCACTGCTCCGGTCCGCAGCTGACCAGCACGCCGGCGTTGGCGTCACGATCGATGAAGGCGACCCCGCGGAAGTTGGTGCTCGGCTCTTCGTACACCCAGGTCTCGGCCGTGACCTCGGGGCTGACCTCGACTGGGAGGCTGCCGCGGAAGATGTCGATGACGGGATCGAGGCCGCCCGGAGGGCTGCGCCACACTCGAACCGAGAAGTCGTACGACTCGTCGCGGTCGAGCGCCCGAAACAGCACGCCGTGGTAGTAATCGGTGCGCGGGAAGTCGCCGAGATCCTCGACCACGAAGTCGCCGTCGTAGCCGGTTCGCATCGCGACGTCCTCGGGGAAGATCACCTGGGTCGCGTCGAGCCACTGCGGCTCCTTGCTCGGCTGCTCACCGGGCTCGCCCGAACCGGGCTGGGGCTCGCCCTCGCGCGAGCCATCGCCGAGCGCTCCACCCAAGGACTCGTAGAGATCGAGGTTGGCCTGGGTCTGCTCCCACGCGGCCACGCGGGCGACCTCGCGGGGCGGGGCGAGGAACAACAGGTGCAGGGCGTGCGAGTCGCGATCGCGCCACTTCTGTAGCTCGATGCGGTTGTGCCGGCCGGTGAAGTCTCGCCGCGCGCCGCCATCGAACATGAGATCGGAGCGATAGCTCGCGTAGCCGCGCTTGTAGACGACCAGGTGAAACGAGACCAAGCGCAGGCTCGACCCGCGCTTGTGCATGGGCGCGCGCGCGATCCGATAGCGACCCGCCTCGTCGGTCTGTACCGAGATCGTCTCGGATCCGTGCGGCGCGATGAAGCCGTCGCCACGATCGTAGGACCACACGCCGACCACCACCGCGTCCTGCACCGGCTCGCCCGTGGACTGGTCGACGATCTGCCCGTCGAAGGGGCCGATCAGACTGGTGTCTGTGACCTGATTGCGCGCGCCCTTGAACGGGGCGGGCCGCACGATCGGTGCACAGGCGACCAGCACCAAGAGGGCGGAGACCGACAGAGATCGGGCGACCAGAAGAAGCGGCCCGGTTGTGCGCGCAAGTAGCAGGGTGGACTCCGGTGCAACGCTCGCGTGCGGCGGCGCCGATTGACGCGGTGCAGGCCGCTCGATAACCTCGTCAGCCTGGCCCCGCGGTCTATCTCAGCCCGCAAGGGCTTTCAAGGCCCACTCGACTCGTCTTCGAGCCGCGTCCGCGGCTCGAGTGTGGGCCCGGAGCGGATGCGGCGTGAGGCTGCCGCGGAGGCGGCGTGAGTCAGCCGCGGACGCGGCGTGAAGAGACCTGGTGGCGGACCTGATGGCCGAAACGATCCCATGCCCGGCCTGTGGCACCGACAACTCGCCTGACGCGGTTCGGTGTCACGTGTGCGACTACGAACTCCACGCTCAGCTGCCGGGGCCGCCCACGGGCCTCGGCAAGTGTCCGCGCTGCGGCTCGGGCGTTGCCGTCGGCGCGGCCTTTTGCCAGGTGTGCGGACAGGCGGTCGATCAACGGCACCCGCGGCCGCACACCGGAGCGTTGAACGTGCGGGAGATGTTCGGCGGGCAAGCCGATGCGCCCGTGCGTGCGCCGATTCGTCAGCACACCGAGCTCGCGCCGAGTCACGCGTCCGGCGTACCCACCTTCGCGCCGCCGGGGATGCAGCGGCCTGCCGCGCCGCCGCAGCCGGTCGCGCCGCCGCAGCCTCGAGCTCCGGCGCCCGCACCCGCGCCCTACATGGCGGAGCCCTACGAAGATCCGGGCCACGATCGGGGCCACGATTCGGGGCAGGTGGAGGGGCCGTCGAGCCGAGATACCAGCGCGCCGCGAGGGCGTCGTCGACCGGCACCGCGACCGCGACCCAACTACGCCGGCTTCGACTCGGGCGAGAGCGGGCAGGGCGATCATCGTCGAGCGCCCGCGCCTGCGTCCGGCTACGTCGCGCCTGCGGTCGCGCCCAGCGTTGCGGCCTCGCCCGGCTTCGCGCCCGTGTACGCCGACGGACCGCCGCGCGCCCACGCAGCGCCCCGTCCGCAAGCCCACGTCGAGCCGCTGCCGCCCGAGGCTTCGGCGAGCAATCTCCCGCGTCCCCGCAACCGTCCCGAGGCCCACGCCGAGCCTGTCGCCGCGCGTCGGGGCGGGTCGATGACCAACGAGGGCTACGGCTCCAACTACGTCCCGCCGCCGAGCCACGGCGCGCCCGCTCCCGTGGCTGCCCCCATACCCGCTTGGGGCAGCCCGCAGCCGCAGGCACCTGCGCGCCCGGTCTTGCGGCTGGTGCTGGTCGGCCGCGACGGACAGGAAGGCGAGAGCTTCCCGGTCCCCGCCCAGGGCATCGAGATCGGTCGCACCGCCGGGATCGCGTTTCCCTCCGATCCCTTCGTCTCGCCGCAGCACGCTCGCATCACGCCGATCGAAGGTGGCGTTCACCTCGCCGACCTCGGCTCGCGCAACGGCGTGTACCTGCGCCTGAGCGATCCGGCGGCCGTCTACCCGGGCGACTTCTTCCTGCTCGGCAACCAGCTGTTGCGGCTCGATCGGCTGGAGGCGGCGTGGCAGGAGCGGCCGCTCGACGGTCACGACGTGCGTGGCTTCGGCACGCCTGCCAAGCCGCCGTGGGCGATGCTGACCCGCATCTGCGTGGGCGAGATCGAGGACGACCGCTATCACCTGCGCGGCCAGGAGATCACCATCGGTCGCGAGCAGGGCGAGATCGTGTTCCCGAACGACGGCTTCCTGAGCCGCGCCCACGCCCGGGTCCGCATGGAGATCCACGACAACGCGATGACCGTGGTGCTCGAGGATCTCGACTCGGCCAACGGCACCTACCTGCGCATCCGCGGCGCGGTCAACGTACCGTATGGCGGCATGTTCCGGGTCGGCGACCAAATCTTCAGGCTGCGGATGTAGTCTTGTCAGCCAATGACTTGCAGGCCGAGGTCACGCTGTGGCGCGCGTCGAACTGTTCGCTCGAACTGAAATAGGCTGCGTCCGCGAGCGCAACGAAGACTCGTTCGTGGTCGCCAACGTCGCGACCGGCGAGCGAGGGCTGCGACCGGGCACCACGATGCAGGAGCTAGGGGTCGGCACCGTGCTGATCGGCGTGTGCGATGGCATGGGCGGCGCGGCGGCGGGCGACATCGCCTCGAAGATCGGCGCCGAGACGCTCTACGACACGATCATGACCCACAGCCCGCTGGCCGACACCGCCAGCGTGCACGAGGCCATGCTCTCGGCCGTGGCTGCGGCCAATCGAGCGATCGCCGACTACGCCCGCCAGCACCCCGGCAAGCGTGGCATGGGCACGACCATGACCGCCGCGCTGATCCACGAGCACGACCTCTACGTGCTGCACGTCGGCGACTCGCGGGCCTACCTGCGACGCGGACGATCGCTGACGCAGCTGACCACCGATCACAGCATCGTCGGGCAGATGGTCGCCGCCGGGCAGCTGACCGCCGAGCAGGCGCGCAGCTACGAGCACCGCAACGTGTTGCTGCAGGCGCTCGGCGTCCAGCCGATGATCCAGCCCGAGCTCGTGCACGTGCCGCTGCGCGCTGGCGATGTGCTGTTGCTGTGCAGCGACGGCCTGACCGGGCCGCTCGAGGATCCGCGCATCCTCGAGCTGATGCTCAAGTATCAAGATCCGATCCGCTGCTGCCGGGCGCTGACCGAAGCTGCCTGTGCGGCGGGCGGGCCCGACAACGTCACGGTTGCGATCGCACGCTTCGTCGGCGAGGGGCTACCGAT
>DATLLB010000845.1:0-4482 GCA_035538075.1 Enhygromyxa sp. | reverse complement strand
CCGCAAGGGCATCCTCGACGGCCTCAGCCTACCCGGCAAGCTCGCCGACTGTCAGGCCAAGAACCCCGAGGAAGCCGAGCTGTTCATCGTCGAGGGTGACAGCGCAGGTGGCTCGGCCAAGCAGGGCCGCGATCGTCGGACCCAGGCGATCCTGCCGCTGCGCGGCAAGATCCTGAACGTCGAGAAGGCGCGCATCGACAAGATGCTGTCGAGCCAGGAGATCGTCGCGTTGATCACCGCGCTCGGCACCGGGATCGGCGAGGACAACTACGACATCGACAAGCTGCGCTACCACAAGATCATCATCATGACCGACGCCGACGTCGACGGCTCGCACATCCGCACGCTGCTGTTGACGTTCTTCTTCCGCCACTTCCCCGAGATCATCGATCGCGGCTACCTCTACGTCGCTCAGCCGCCGCTCTACAAGGTCAAGGCTGGCAAGAAGGAGCACTACCTCAAGAACGACTCGGGCCTCGACGACTTCATCATCGAGAACGCGGTCGAGGATCTCGAGCTCTCGATCGGCGGAGTCGCCGTCGCGCCGCGGGTGCTCGGCGAGATCGCCCACGCGGGCGTGCTCTACCGCAACCTGATGGAGCAGCTCAGCCGCGAGCATCGGCGGCCGATCATCGAGGCGCTGCTCCAGCAGCTCGAGCAACCGAAGTATCATGGCCGCGAGCAGGTCGAGGGCATGTTCTCGGCGGGTGACGAAGCGGCGCTGACCGAGTTCGGCGAAGCGCTCGTCGAGCTCGCGCTGCCGCAGATGCCGTTGACCAAGCTGACCAGCCGCGTCGCTCGCATCAAGGTGCCGAGCGAGGCCGGCGAGCAGGAGCGCACGGTCGTCCGCCTCGAGGTGCTGGCCGACGGCGTCACCGTCCACGAGGACATCGGGCTCGCGCTGCTGCGCTCCTCGGAGGTCCGCGAGCTGTCTCGCATCCGTGAAGAGCTCGCGGCCAAGGGCTCGGGCAAGCTCGAGCTGCGCCGCAAAGCCGAGCTGGTGGCCGAGCCCAAGCGCTTGCTGGACATCATCGACCACGTCGGCGAGATCGGCCGCAACGGCCTGCAGATCCAGCGCTACAAAGGTCTCGGTGAGATGAACCCCGAGCAGCTGTGGGAGACGACCATGGATCCCGAGCGGCGCGGGCTCCTGCAGATCAAGGTCGCCGACACCGATCTGGCCGACGACGTGTTCACCGTGTTGATGGGCGACGAGGTCGGCCCGCGCCGCGAGTTCATCACCGAGAACGCGCTCAACACCCGCAACCTCGACGTCTGAGTTCTCCATCCGTGCCAAGCGTGGAGACCCCCTCGAGGGTCACCACGTGCGGCCGAGCGCTACGAACCAGCCCATCCTCGCTCGTACGCAGTGCGAGCGAGGCGTACGCGAAGCGGACGTGCATGGCTCAGTTTTCGGCTGGCTGCGGGGGGTCCTTGGTAGTGCGGGCTCAGGCTTCGAGCCGTCGCGCACGCTTCGAGCGAGTCGACGTACGAGAGCAGCACTCGACTGGCGATCTTCGCCCAGCTCGTCGCGCTGTAGATCGGCTGCTCGTCGAGGATCGCCCGCAGCTGACGAAGGCGTGCTCGCACGCGTCGCTCCGCGCTGGCTTGCCGCAGCCGCAGAAACGCACAGCCGACCGCACCGCCACACGCGTCGAGCAAGACCGCGCCGCCGTCCCGCTCGAGCAGCGAGAGCTCGAGGTCGATGGCCAGCACGATCGCCGGCACCAGGCCGGTCGGCACCAGCTTGCGCACGCGCAGGTGCTGCTCGATCCGCGGATCGAAGGGCTCGCGGATCAGCGCTCGAAAGTCGATCCCCGGCGTGCACACGCGCAGCTCGACCAGATCCTCGAGCAGCACCAGCTGCTGGTTGCGCTCGAGCCTCGCGGTCTCGAACAGATCGACGGCCACACCCGGATGCGCGGCCATGCAGCCCTCGGCGCTCGCTTGCAGCCACTCGGGCACGCGGCGCAGCGGGCCGACGCGAAGGGCCAAGAACGCGAGCAGGAACCCGCTCGCGTCGGTCGGCGTGCGCAGCCGAGCGGCGATGACCTCGACCCGCGCCAGCGCCACTCGGCGGGAATCCATGACCGTGGGCAGATACTGAGTGTCGATCCGAGCCATCCATCGAGCTTTGTCGACGCTGGTCCAGGGGCAAATTAAATTTGATCACACTGGAAATCCGCTTGAAGCGCGGAGTCTATGACTCGTGTGCAAACTAACGGATTATAACTCAAATACGTTGTTATCGATGAGCTAGTGCCCCCTCAAAATTTTATCCGAGCACGTCTCCAGACAGGGGCCTACACCGACACCGCGCAGATCCCACGAATCCGAAATACAGTGTGAGTGAATTTCGAACTCACCCACACCGCCGCTCAGTCGAGGAATTTGAGCTCGGTGATGATGCCGTTCTCGATCGCGATCTCGACCTCGCTCGAGGTCCCGTCGCAGTCGATGTTCGAGCGCACGTAGTCACCGATCCGCGGCCCGCTGGTGCAGCGGATGAAGGTCTCGTAGTGGACCACGCGACCGCGGGACTCGGCGTCGCGCTCGGTGGCGGGCAGGCCCCAGGCCATCAGCGCGGCGAACTCCTTGTAGCCGACCTCGATGTCGCCGGTCTCGATCGCCTCGCGCTCCTCGTTGGACAGCTCGAGCCAGCGCTGCCAGAGCCCGAGCTTCTCGAGGAAGGACTGCCGCTCAGACTCCTCGAGCTTGAGGTACTCGAGCTGCTGCGCGGGATCCTCCATCACGTAATAGAAGTTGCGAGCAGGGGTTGGCAGCCGGTCCGGGGACGGCGTGCACGCGGTCAGGGCCAGGGACAACGTGAGCGCGACGGCGCCGAGAGAGCGAAGAGCCATGTCGATGGATGATAGAGAACCCGCCACTGAGGGCAAGTCCGCTTACGGAACGCTTGCACGCCAATCGGTCAGGAGACCGAGATTTTTGACTTTTAAAGTCGTGCGTGGTACACGTGACGGCCCACAGTCTGCCAGCTGTGACGCGAGGATCAGCGGGTCTCCCTCTCATGGCCGAGTTCCAAGTTGGCGATAAGGCCGTCTACCCCGGCCACGGGGTCGCCGAGATCACGAAGATCGAGAACCGGGAGATCTCGGGCTCGCAGCAGAAGTTCTACGTGCTGCGCGTGCTCGGCAAGGACGTGACCTTGATGGTCCCGATGGCCAACGCCGACTCGGTCGGGCTGCGCAGCATCATCAGCGCGCCCGAGGTCGAAGAGGTCTACGAGGTCCTGCGCAAGCGCGGCGAGAAAATCTCGACCGCGACCTGGAACCGTCGCTACCGCGAGTACATGGAAAAGATCCGCACCGGGTCGCTCGCCGAGATCGCGACCGTGCTGCGCGACCTCTGCCTGCTGCGCAGCGACAAGGATTTGTCATACGGCGAACGCAACATGCTCGAGACGGCCCGCGGGCTGCTCGTGCAGGAGCTCGCGCTCGCCAAGGGCGCCAGCGAAGAAGCGGTCGAAACCGAGATAAATGCGCTGTTCGGTTAGCTGAGCGTTCGAGCGGGTACGATGCGTCGCATGAAGACGCGCGCTGCCGTTGCTCACGCCCCCAACGAACCGCTGACGATCGAAGACGTCGAGCTTGGCGGACCTCGAGCAGGTGAGGTGCTGGTCGAGATCAAGGCGACCGGCGTATGCCACACCGACGCGTACACGCTGTCGGGCGCGGATCCGGAGGGGTTGTTTCCGGCCATCCTCGGGCACGAAGGAGCGGGCGTGGTCGTCGAGATCGGCGAGGGCGTGCGCTCGCTGAAGCCCGGCGATCACGTGATCCCGCTCTACACACCCGAGTGTCGTGAGTGCAAGTTCTGTACGTCGGGCAAGACCAACCTCTGCCAGGCGATTCGCTCGACGCAAGGCCAGGGCCTGATGCCCGACGGCAGCAAGCGCTTCTCGGTCGGCGGACGCGAGCTGTTCCACTACATGGGCACGTCCACGTTCGCCAACCACACGATCGTGCCCGAGATCGCGCTGGCCAAGGTCCGCGAGGACGCGCCGTTCGACAAGATCTGTTACATCGGCTGCGGCGTGACCACGGGCATCGGCGCGGTGATCAACACCGCGAAGGTGCGACCCGGCGACAACGTGGTGGTGTTCGGCCTCGGCGGCATCGGCCTCAACGTGATCCAGGGCGCGCGCATGGCCGGCGCCAACATGATCGTCGGCGTCGACCTCAACCCCAAGAAGCGGGTGATGGCCGAGCGCTTCGGCATGACGCACTTCGTCAACCCGCGCGAGCTCGAGGGCGAGCTGGTGCCCTACCTCGTCAACCTCACCGGCGGCGGAGCCGACTACTCGTTCGAGTGCGTCGGCGATGTCAACGTCATGCGCCAAGCGCTCGAGTGCTGTCACAAGGGCTGGGGCACGTCGATCATCATTGGCGTGGCCGGCTCGGGTCAGGAGATCGCCACGCGTCCGTTCCAGCTGGTCACCGGTCGGGTGTGGAAGGGCTCGGC
>DATLLB010000844.1:0-6450 GCA_035538075.1 Enhygromyxa sp. | reverse complement strand
ACAAGATGCCGACGCGCGGATAGCTGAGCAGCGCGATCGCAGCCAGGAGCTCGAGCGCGATCACGGCCGCGGGACCGGCCGTCGGCACCTCGAAGGGCAACGTCCACCACGCGTGCAGGCGATTCGCGAGCGCGGCGCAGGAGCCCGGCCCGAAGAAATCGCTGTTGAGCTTGTGCAGCGCGGCGAACACCAGCGTGGTGACGATGACGATCCGGAAGATGCGAGCGTGGAGCTCGTCGAGCTCGGCGCGCAGCTTGATTGGATCGAGCGGCGCTCGTCGACGGATCACGCCAGCGAGGTGCACGCCGGAGACGAGCACCGCGACGATCGGCAGGCCCGCCTGCACCGCGTACTCGTCGGCGGTGAAGTGCAGCGTTGGAACCTGCGCGAGCACGTCGGCGAAGAACCACCCGCCGATCACCGCGCTGGCGAGCAGCACCACCGGGCTCGGACCGGCGACCAACAACAACATCCCGCACGCGGCCAGCGCGTCGAGCGAGGACGCCGACTTGCCTGCGAAGGTGAAGATCGTGTCCTCGCTCATGTGCTGCAGCCACAGCAGCACCAGCACCAACCCGAACAGCCGCCAGACCAAGCTCATCCGACCACTGGTGATCGGCCGGACCAGCAGCTCGACAAAAGCTTCCCAACTGTGCCTCTGCTCAGTGCAAGGGCGTCCCATCGCGCCCTAATCATGCGCCGAGAGCGACCGAGCGGGCGGGCTGCTCGCAGATCCAAGTGCGTGAAAAAGCTCCGGTTCGAGAGTGGCACGGGCCTGGACACCCCCTGACCCTGGTGGCATCCTTCGCCGCTCCCGACCCCCCAGGGGTCGGGCGTGGCATTCATCTTCACGCCCGCGGAAGCGGGCTGAAAATAACCATGAACCCCGTCCCCACGTTCGAGGCGATCGTCATCGCTGAGTTGCCCCAGCAACTGTACCGCCTCGAAACCGCGGAAGGTCAGCTCGTCGCTGGCCCCTCCGAGGAGTGCAAGCGCTTGGGGATGTTGGTTCGGACGGGGCAACGTGTGCTGGTCCGACGGGCCAGCCTCGATCCGGGTCGCGGTGTGATCCTCGGTCTCGCGCACTGACAGGTTCGCGAGCAGCTACCCATCCGAGGACCGATCCACGACTGAGGCAGAAGCAATGAAAGTGCGAGCAAGCGTCAAGAAGATCTGTGACAAGTGCAAGGTGATCAAACGGCGTGGAGTCGTTCGGGTCATCTGCGAGAACCCCAAACACAAACAGAGGCAGGGCTGACCCATGGCACGCATCGCCGGAGTTGACCTCCCTCGCAACAAGCGAATCGAAGTCGCGCTGACCTACATCTACGGGGTCGGGCGAACCACCTCGCGCGAGATCCTCGACAAGGCCGGAGTCGGCCGATCGATCCGCACCGATGACCTCAACGACGAGCAGCTCAGCGCGATTCGTCGGGTGATGGAGGCGGACTACAAGGTCGAAGGTGACCTGCGCCGCGAGGTGCAGACCAAGATCAAGCGCCTGATGGACCTCGGCTGCTACCGCGGCCTTCGTCATCGTCGCAACCTGCCCGTCCGTGGCCAACGGACTCACACCAACGCGCGCACCCGCAAGGGTCCCAAGCGGGGCCAGGTCGCGATGAAGAAGAAAGCGTGAGGTAGTCCGCCATGGCAGCACAACGCGGTAAACGCAAAGTCAAGAAGAACGTCCCCACCGGGGTCGTTCACATTCGTTCCACCTTCAACAACACGCTGGTCACGATCACCGACGTCAACGGCAACACCGTGGCGTGGGCTTCGTCGGGCATCCGCGGCTTCAAGGGCTCGCGCAAGTCGACGCCCTTCGCCGCCCAGCTCGCCGCCGATCAGGCCGCGCGCGCGGCCCAGGACCACGGCATGACCTCGGTCTCGATTCGCGTGTCGGGCCCCGGTGCCGGCCGCGAGTCGGCGCTGCGCGCCATTCAGGCCGCCGGCATGCGCGTCACCTCGATCAAGGACGTCACGCCGATCCCCCACAACGGCTGCCGCCCGCCCAAGCGGAGGAGGGTCTAATCCATGGCACGTTACATCGGCCCCGTGTGCCGGCTGTGCCGGCGCGAGGATCAAAAGCTGTTCTTGAAGGGTGAGCGCTGCTTCTCGGAGAAGTGCGCCTACGACCGCCGCCAGTATCCCCCGGGCCAGCACGGCCAGGGTCGGCGTCGGCGTCCCAGCGACTACGGCCACCAGCTGCGCGAGAAACAAAAGGTCAAGCGCATGTACGGCCTGCTCGAGAAGCAGTTCCGCGGCTACTACTACAAGGCCGCGCGGATGAAGGGCATCACGGGTGAGAACCTGCTGAGCCTGCTCGAGCGCCGGCTCGACAACGTCGCGGTCCGCTGCGGGTTCGCGTCGAGCCACGCCGAGGCCCGCCAGCTGGTCCGCCACGGGCACTTCACCGTCAACGGCGTGAAGATCAACATCCCGTCGTACCTCGTGCACGAGGGCGACGAGATCGTGGTCCGCGAGAAGAGCCGCAAGATCCAGAAGATCAACGAGGCGCTGGCCAAGCTCGATCGCTCGCCGCTGCCGCAGTGGATCGAGATCGATCGGGACGCCTACAAGGGCAAGATCAAGAACGTCCCGGCGCGCTCGGACATCTCGGCTGACATCGACGAGCAGCTGATCGTCGAGCTCTACAGCAAGTGAACCGCTGGTTCGATCAGCGACAAGGGGGTACTGCATGCAGGACTACAACACCATCGCCCGCAACTGGCGGGATCTGATCCGACCCAAGAAGCTCGATGTCGACGGCGAGTCGATCTCGGGCAGCTACGGCAAGTTCACTTGCGAACCGCTCGAGCGTGGCTACGGCATCACGCTCGGCAACAGCCTCCGACGCGTGCTGCTCAGCAGCCTGCAGGGCGCTGCGATCACGACCGTGCGCATCGAGGGAGCTCTGCACGAGTTCACCTCGATCCCCGCGGTCGTCGAGGACGTCACCGACATCATCCTCAACATCAAGGCGCTGCGTCTGAGCATGGACGACGCGACCCCGCGGACCCTGCTGATCGACAAGACCGGCGAGGGCCCGGTGACCGCCGGCGACATCCAGGCGCCGACGGGCGTGCACGTGCTCGACCCCAGCCAGCACATTGCGACGCTGAGCAAGGGCGGGCGCCTGCACATGGAGATGACCTGCGCGATGGGTCGCGGCTACGCGACCGCCGACCAGAACAAGACCGAAGGCATGCCGATCGGCGTGATCCCGATCGACTCGCTGTTCTCGCCGATCCGCAAGGTCAACTACCGGGTCACCAACGCTCGCGTTGGTCACCAGACCGACTACGACAAGCTGACCTTGCAGGTCTGGACCGACGGCTCGGTCCGGCCCGACGACGCGGTCGCCTACGCGGCCAAGATCCTCAAGGAGCAGCTCTCGATCTTCATCAATCACGAGGAGATCGAGGAGAGCATCGCGCCGACACAGAGCGAACAGGACAAGCTCAACGACATCCTGTGGCGCTCGGTCGACGAGCTCGAGCTCTCGGTCCGCTCGGCCAACTGCCTGCAGAACGCCAACATCCACTACATCGGCGACCTCGTGCAGCGCACCGAGGCCGAGATGCTCAAGACCAAGAACTTCGGGCGCAAGTCTCTCAAGGAGATCAAGGAAATCCTTGCTCAGATGGGACTCTCGCTCGGCATGAAGATCGAAGGCTGGCAGGGCCCTCCGCCCTCGCGCGAGCCCGAGTGAGGAACGATAGCCATGCGTCACCAGAAGTCCGGCCGTAAGCTCAATCGCAATTCGAGCCACCGCAAGGCCATGTTCCGCAACATGGTCACGTCGCTGCTCCAGCACGAGCGAATCACCACGACCACGCCCAAAGCCAAGGAGCTGCGTGGGCACGTCGAGCGCACGATCTCGATCGGGGTCCGCCTCGGCGATCTGCTCGACAAGCCCAAGGATCAGCGCACCCGCGAGGAGCAGGTCCGCTACGCCCACGCCATGCGGCAGGCAGCCAAGACCATCCGCGACCGCGAGGTGCTCCACAAGCTGTTCGAGGACATCGCTCCGCGGGTCCGCGCGCGTCCGGGTGGGTTCACCCGCATCGTGCGGCTCGGTCAAAAGCGCCTCGGCGACGACGCCGACATGTCGATCATCGAGCTGGTCGATCGGGTAGCTCCGACCGCCGGCGCCGACGCCTGATCGGCTGAGGCATCACGAGAAGGCCCGCGTGCTCGCACGCGGGCCTTCGCTTTTGTGGGGTGCGCGGTCATGCGAGGCTTGCTCATGGCCGAAGAACTGCTGACGCCCGATCCCGAGCGACTGCTCGAGCTGATTCGTTGGCGGATGCCGTTCGGCAAGTACGAGGGCGTGCCGCTGCTCGATCTGCCGCAGCCGTACTTGGTGTGGTTCGCTCAGAAAGGGTTTCCGAGCGGGAAGCTGGGCGAGGCGCTGGCGCTGTGCTTGGAGGTCAAGCACAACGGGCTCGAGCCGATGGTGCGCAAGTTGGCGCGCGAGGGCGTGCTCTCGTAGCGAGCTCAGGCAGCGAGCGTGTGGGCGAGTGGAGCGAGGACCTCCGCGGCAGCCTGGCGATGCAGCTCCACGCGCTCGCTAGCGTTGGCGGCGGTGAGCGGTTGCAGACGTTCGATCGCCTGCCCGAGCTGGGCGAGCGCCCAGGCCCGGTCGTGTGGCGCGGCCCCGCCGAGCAGCCACGCGAGGCTCCGCCAAGCGAGCTGGGCGTGGCGGAGCTCGTCGGCGGCGATGCGGTCGAGCACGGCCCGCACGGTCGGCGTGGTGGTCCGCTTCGCGGCAGCCATCGCTTCGACGACGCCGAGGGTCTCGCCGACGCAGCCTTCCTCGATCAGGCCACGCACGACCTCACGCCAAGCGCCCGTCATGCGGACGCCACGGAGGTCGAGACGTCCGGGTCCGACGGTGCGATGTCCGTGAGCACTTGCGAGCGCATAGGCCAGCTTGGCGTGCTCGATCTCGTCACGAGCGGCCATGTGAGTCGCCCGCAGCAGCTCTGGTGGAGCGCCGAGGGCCATCAGCTGCAGACCAAATCGCGCAAAGCTGGCCACCGACGCGTGCTCGAGCGCCGCGATCTCGAGCCAATGCAGCGCGAGCTCGGGATCAGGTCGCAAGTCAGCGAACCCACCGCCGAACAGCCAGTCGCTGCGTTGCTCCGTGGCCGCTGTGCGTGGACGCTGTTCGACCAGCAGCGGGCGGCCCGGGTAGCAATCCTCGCCCAGACACGAAAAAATACCGGTGTCGTCGTCGGGGTAGCAGTCGCACTCGCTCGTCGCCCGACACTGGTCGCTCGCGCTGCGGCATTCGAGCGCGACATGCCATGAGCACCCGTCGAACCGCGAGCCCACACCACACTCTCCGCAGGGCCCACAGTCGGCGTTCGTTCGACAGCCGGCTGGTTGGCAGGTCGGCCATGATTCGGTGCCCGAGACCACGTCAGGCGCGATGCAAGCTTCACCTGGGCCGCAGTCGCTGTCCGACGTGCATGCGTACTTGCAGGTGCAGTAGGTGAAGGTGTTGCCCTCGTCGTCGAACGCGGTCGCGTGGACACACCGGCCATTGGGGCCGAAGCACTCGGAGTCGGCCTTGCAGCCCACGTCGTCATCCTCGGTGCCGGAGCAGCTCGAGCCGGCGACCGAGGCATCTGGAAAGCTGCTCGCGCTCGCTCGATTGATCGCCCCGTCTGCACATTGCTCGAAGCCATCGCCGAGCTCGACGGGGTCTTCACAGCTCGGTGGCGAGGTGCATTCTTGCGGACCATCCGTTGCGTCGGCTTCGGATTCGTGGCCAGCAGCGCCACACGCGGTCAAGCTGGCGAGCAGGGACATTCTCAAGACGTCGAGGCGGAGCATGGGGTGACCAACACAGTGCCACCGGAAGGAACATTCGATCGATTTAGCGGAAGATGCGCGATTCTTCGTGCGCACATTCTTTCCCAAAATTAGGTCGCCGATCAGTCATGTGTATCGTCTGTGCGAACTATGCCGCCTTCCGTGATGGCGATCATTGGTATGGATCCGCTGCTGCTGGTTGGGGCGGTGTTGCTCGGGCTGCTGGCGATCCTCTCGCACCTGACCCGCAAGCTCCGTGGCGGTGCGCCAGGGCAGGGGCGGCAGACGGTCGCGCTGACCGGCCAGCATGCGCTGCACGTGGTCGAGATCGCGGGGCGGCGGTTGTTGGTCGGCACCGGGCCCAGCGGTGCACCGCGGGTGCTCGCCGAGCTCGGTGAGGTCGAGGTTCCGGTGGACGCCGAGCAGCCCGCTCTCGCGCGTCCGTGGGCCGAGCTGCTCGAGCGCTTCGGGGGCCTGGGTGGACGTTGAGCTGCCGGCCAACAGCAGCCAACCGGCCACGTTGGCCGCGCTGCCGCTGCTGCTCGCGGCCTGCACGGCATTCACGAAGATCGCGGTGGTGCTTGGCGCCCTGCGGCTCGGCCTCGGAGCGGAGCGCCTGCTTCCGGC
>DATLLB010000843.1:0-4547 GCA_035538075.1 Enhygromyxa sp. | reverse complement strand
TAGCGTTTGAGCGAGTTCTCGAGCGCCCACGACTTGAACGCGCGGGTGATCGGCGTCGGCACCCACTTCCTCGGCTTCGGCGAACACCGAGCGCACTTCGGGCTCGGCCCGAACGAAGGCGTGGTGGCGGAGCTGCGCGTGATCTGGCCGAGCGGCGCGCAGACGGTGCTCACCGGCGTGCCCGCGCGACAGCTCGTGAGCGTGGCGGAGCCGTAGGCGCCACTCCCGAGCCGCGACCGACTCGTGATCAAATGGCTTTACCCAACCCGTGCATCGGCCCACAATGCGCGCGAAATGAGTGAGCAAGAGCTGTCCCGCACGGTCGAGCCCGTGGCGTCGAGCACCGAGGTGCCGACCAACAACACCCGCGCGTTCAAGTCGTGGGCGCTCGAGAACTCGCTCAAACGCTACGGCGGCGACAAGTGGGGGCAGGGCTTCATCGCGGTCAACGGCGAGGGCCACCTCGAGTTCCGCGCGCCGGGCCTGCCCGAGGTCGATCTGCAGAAGCTGGTGCTGCTGCTGCGCGAGCGCGGCGTGCATACGCCGGTGGTGGTGCGGTTCCCGTCGATGATCGTGGCCTCGATGCAGCGCCTGCACGACGCGTTCGTCGGCGCGATCAAGGAGCTCGAGTTCGGCGGCCGCCACGTCGGCATGTACCCGCTCAAGGTCAACCAGCGCCGCAGCGTGGTCGAGACCGTGACCCAGGCGCGCGAGCAGTGCGTCTACGGTCTCGAGGCCGGCTCCAAGCCGGAGCTGCTGCTGGCCATGGCGCAGCCGGTCTACTCGGGCGCGCCGCTGATCTGCAACGGCTACAAAGATCGCGAGTTCATCCGGCTCGCCTACCACGCCGCCGAGCTCGGCCACGAAGTGGTGGTCGTGCTCGAGAGCCTCCGCGAGGTCCGCCGCTACCTCGAAGTGGGCGAGGAGCAGGACTGGGCCGCGTGGCCGCTGGTGGGCATGCGGGCCAAGCTCTACAGCCGCGGCAGCGGCAAGTGGCAGAGCTCGGGCGGCGAGCAGGCCAAGTTCGGGCTCACGACCAACGAGATGCTCGAGGTCGTCCGCCAGCTCGAGGCCGCTGGCAAGGTCGACAAGTTCGGGCTCCTGCACTTCCACATCGGCTCGCAGATCACCCAGATCAAGCGGATCAAGACGGCGGTCCGCGAGGGCGCGCGCATCTGGGCGGCCCTGCGCACGCGCTGCCCCGGGCTCGAGTACATCGACCTCGGCGGCGGTATCGGCATCGACTACGACGGCAGCAAGACCTCGTACCCGAGCTCCGCCAACTACTCGGTCGAGGAGTACGCCAGCCAGGTCGTGTTCGAGATCAACGAGGTCGTGACCGAGCTCGAGCTGCCGTCGCCGACGATCGTGACCGAGAGCGGCCGCGTGCTGGTGGCCAAGCACGCGGTGACCATCACCGATCTGCGCGAGGTCCAGGGCGAGCTGCTGCCGGTCCCGGCGCCGTCGGAGCTGGAGGCCAAGATCATCAGTGATCTGCGCGAGACCCTGGCCGGCATCACGGTCAAGAACATCGAGGAGTACTTCCACGACGCGGTCGACTACCGCGACGAGGCGCTGCAGCTGTTCTCGCGCGGCTACCTGAGCCTCGAGGACCGTGCCAGCGCCGAGGGCCTGTTTCAGCGCATCCGCCTGCAGTGCGCCCGCATCCTCAGCCAGATGCCGCAGCCGCCCGAGGAAATCACGGACTACCTCGCGCGCGCGCAGGTCAAGTACTTGGCCAACTTCTCGGTCTTCCAGTCGCTGCCCGACACGTGGAGCATCGATCAGGTGTTCCCGGCCGCGCCGCTGTCCGGTCACGGCCACGTGCCGACCATCAACGCGGAGATCGTCGACATCACCTGCGACAGCGACGGCTGCATCAACACCTTCGCGCATCCCGAGGACAACCTGAAGTCGCTGCCGCTGCACGAGCCCCCAGCCCGCGGCGGCGAGCCCTACTACCTCGGCTTCTTCATGACCGGCGCCTATCAGGACAGCCTCGCCAACTCGCACAACCTGTTCGGCCGCTGTCACGAGGTCATCGTCCGGCGGGCCGACGAGGAGGGCGTGATCATGGGCAGCCAGGGCATCGACTACAACGAGCAGGTCTGGCTCGAGGTCAAGGCCGGCTTCTCGGTCCAGGACATGCTGGCCGAGATGGACTACGACGTGGAGTCGATCACCCAGATGATCCGCGATCGGCATCTGGGTCGCGACACCACGCTCGGACAGCCATGGGCGATGGGGCTCCTGCAGGAGTACCCGTATCTCGTGCGGACCTGAGTGGGCCCCACACGCCCGCACCTGGGCGTCTGCACCCGCAAACAACCAGTTCGTCGGCGGTTCCGAGCTTCTGCTACCCTGGCCCGGAAACGCGATGGCTGGTGGTGTCCCAAACCGTGGCCCTAACCCTTCACGCCCGGAGCCCCGGGTTGACGGTGACAGGGGGTCGTCCGCGGCCATGCTCGATTCAGTCGAGATTCTCCCCAGCGACGCGATCAGCGGCCCACGGCCGCTGCCCACCCCTGTCGACCTCGAGTCGCCCGAGCGCCAAGCCCAACGCGAGCTGATCGCTCAGGCCCGGGCCGGCGACGAGCGAGTGCTGCGGATCATCTATGATCAGCATGAGCACCAGGTCCGCGGCCACCTGCACCGCTTGCTCGGGCGCGACAGCGAGATCGATGACCTCGTGCAGATCGTGTTCTCGCGCGCGTTCGCGGCCCTCGACACGTTCGAGAGCAAGTCGACGATCTCCACCTGGCTTTATCGCATCACCGTCAACACCACGCACAACGTGCTGCGCCAACGCTTTCGGCGTGATCGCATGCAGCGAGCGGTGCGGTGGTTCGACAGCGGGCGCGGGGCTGATCGCGTGCAGCCCACCAAGCTCGAGGCCCGCGACGAAGCGCAGCGGATCCTCGAGCGCCTGCGTCCGGAGCTGCGACAGATCTTCGTGCTCTACCATTATGAAGGGCTGACCCTGCAGGAGATCGCCGTGATCGTGGAGCGGCCGATCTCGACGGTCGGCGATCGCCTGACGCGTGCTCGCAAGGAGCTGCGCGAGCTGGTGGGTGAGGTCTGAGATGCGAGGTCCGGGCGCGTGGTGGGGAGTTGGGCCGGGGCCTGAGAAGGCAGCCAGCTCGGACTCGGGGGCCAAGGTCCACTACGGCTGCCAGGAATTTCGCGAGGACGGCGAGCGCATCATTCAGGGTCGCGGGCACCCGCAGCTCGAGCAGCTCTACAACGCCCACCTCGCGAGCTGCGAGGACTGCCAGCGCTATCACCATCGGCTCGAGGCGATCTATCGCAAGCCTCGCAAGATCGCGCCGCTCGACAGCTTCGCGCGCGACCGCGAGTTCGCGGCCATCATGGGGCGCATGCGGCCGTCGAGCACGAGTCGCACCAGCAAGCTCGGCGACGCTCGGGTCGCGGTCGGGATGCTGTCGGCCCTGGCCGCGATCCTGATCCTCGCGCTGGTGAGCCCCAGCTTCGGCGCGCGCCTGTTTGGTCCGCCGGCCGCGGCCGAGGTCGAGCTCAGCGAGTCCGGCTACACCAGCTATGGCGACGGCGTACACATCCCGGCCCGGACCAAGCTCAACCATCAGGCGCAGAGCTTCGCGCGGGTGATCGGCGGCACCGCGAGCTTGACCGATGCCGACGGTCGGGCGACCGCAGGCGACAGCCTGACCGTCGGGACCACCGTGGTGACCGGCGCGGATCCGGTGCAGGTCGCGTTCGTCGGCCGGTTGATCGCCAACTTCCAGCCCGAGACGGTCGCGCGCTGGCACAGCGCCTCGCCGAGCTTGATCGAGCTCGGGCTGCTCTCGGGCACGCTCGCGGTTCGCTACGATCGCAGCCCCGGCGATCCGATCCTGCAGGTGCGCACGCCGAGCGTGTTGGTGCGCGTGGTTGGGACCGTGTTCACCGTGACCGTCGACGAGCAGGGCGAGACCACGGTCTCGGTGCTGCGCGGCAAGGTCGACGTGCTCGATCTTCACAGCGGTCGTGCGCTGGCGACCGTCGAGGCTGGTTTTCGCTACGACTCCAACGACGCGAGCTACCGCGAGCTCGGTCGCCCCGAGGTCGCGGCCGCGCTGCCGCTGCTCGAGCAGAGTGAGCTCTTGATCTCGATCTCCAAAGACGGCGAGCTGACCTTCGAGGAGTCGACGCGCGAGCCCGGTCAGATCCCGACCAGCTGGACGGTGCCGGGCCTCAGCGACGATCCGGCCGAGCGGACGATCGACCGCGTGCTCGATCCCGACGCCTGGGCGCCGATCGATCCGAGCGCCGAGCGAGCGCCGAGCGCTGCGCTGGCGAGCCCGAGCGAGCCCACCTCCAGCCGTCGCCGACGCACCGACGACGAGGAGGCCACGCGCCGGTTGATCAGCGGCTACGCCGAGCGCGAGCGCGAGCGCAAGGTCGCCGTCGAGAGCCGACTCGAGCGCTGCCGAGCGCTGCAGGACGAGCCCGAGACCCGCTTTCGCGCCGCGCGATGCCTGGGCGACTTCATGCGGGACTTCGGCGATCAGCCCGAGGCCGTCGAGGGC
>DATLLB010000842.1:0-4804 GCA_035538075.1 Enhygromyxa sp. | reverse complement strand
GTTTTATCAGGGCGGCGAGGGCAACGAGCGGGTGACCGCCCTCGCCGTCGACTCGCAGGAGCGCGTCTATATCGGCGGAGTGACACAATCGGAAGCGGGCATCGCCACGACCGGCGCTCAGCAGGCCACGCCAGCGGGCCTGGAGAGCGCCTACGTGGCGATGTTTCGGACCGACTGGTAGCGGGCCTCACTGCGCCGGGCGTTCGCGCTCGAAGTACAGCTTGTTGCCCAGCGAGCCGACGAGGCGCCAGCCCTCGGCCCCGTACTGGTTGAGGATCTGCGTCTGAGCCTCCGCGCTGCCGCCAGTCATTCCCAACGTGGCCTGCACATCGACGGTGAAGTACTCGTAGCTGGGCCCCGGCGCCGCGCGAGCCGGGACGATGAGGTTGTCGATCGCGGCCCCGGTCGCGCAGCCGATCACGAGCGCGACGCAGATGGACATGACATTGAGGACTCGATTGGATCGCATGGGGCGAGTATCGGGTGCCCGCCCCATGCAAGTCGAGTCATCGCGGTTAAAAGCTCAGCCGCGAATACCCATGCGGATCGGCAAGTACCCGGTGTCGGGATCGTTGCCGAACATCGAGAGCCGGCCGCGGATGCCCCAGCCGTGATCACAGATCGCGCCGTCGAAGGTCGGCTGAGCGTTGGCCGGGATCCGGATCGGGCCCTCCCACTGCGCGGTCTCGTTGGCGCCGAGCTGGAAGGCGCCGGCGATCTGGAACTGGGTCTCGAGCGTCTCGCGGTTGATCGAGACGTCGCCGGTCAGCTCCTCGGCGTCGCTCTTGCGCAGGCGAATCTCCTCCACACCCCGGAGGTCGACGAAGATGCCGTCGCCCTTGATCGGGTTGCTCTTGGCGGTCGCAATGACCCGAATGTTGACCGTGTCACCGGCGGCGACGAAAGGTGGATACTCGATCCGAACGTCCGCCGCACCGCCAGTGACCACAGCGACGGCACCCCTGATTTTGTCGAAGAACCCCATGATGGGGAGAGCAGACGACGACTCCCTGGCGGGCGTCAAGCGCCGTCTTCGCGGCTGGTTCGGCGCACGGTCCCAAGCAGGATCAAGCCCAGCAAACCGAGCATCGCACCTGGGCCACGATCGGGCGCCGTGCAGCCGCAGCCACCACCTTCGTCGGCCGCAGGCTCGGTGTCGTCGCCGGTCTCGGTCTCGGTGTCGCCATCACCGTCACCGTCACCGTCACCCGTGTCGCCGTCGCCATCGCCGGTCTCGGGCGGAGGGCCGCCGACGCAGGTGTTCGATCCGACCAGACAGGTCGCGCCCTCGGGGCAGTCCTCGTCGGCAAGGCAGCAGCCTTCGATCGGATCGTTGACACAGCCGCGCTCGGGATCGCAGCTGTCGAAGGTGCAGATGCTGGTGTCGCCGCAAGTGATCGCAGTGCCGATGCACATGCCCTCGCTGCAGGTGTCGGTGTCGGTGCACGAGTCGCCGTCGTCGCAGGGCTCGGCGGTCAGCGGGTACGCGCACGCACCCGCTTCGCAGGCGTGAGCCGTGCACGACCAGCCGTCGTCGAGGCAGTCGGCCTCGCTCTCGCACGGCGCAGCGACGCCCCAGATCCAGCTGTCCGAGCGGGCAGCGAGGCCGAGATCGTCATACTCGGCGCCACCGAACACGTCGTCGTTGCCGATCGCCAACAGCCCGATCGGCACGCCCATGGTGTCGATGCCCACGAACGCGGCCTCCATCGCCTCGGGCTCCCAGGTGACCTGGCCGAGCAAGGCGCCCGACTGATCCCACACGGTGATGTAGAGCGTGGCGGTACCGCCCGCAGTCAAGCCGAACTGCGTGACCGGATCGCTGAACGTGACCGCTCCACCGGCGTAGTTGATGCTGCTCTGCTGCACACCGCCGCCGGCGATCGGCAGCGGGAAGTACACGCCAGCGCTGGTGTACACGGGATCCGGCACCTCGCCGATCTCCACGACGCCGGGCAGGATCGTGCCGAGCTCGCCGACATGGAAGGTGAGCCCCTCGGCCGCGTACAGATCGAGCGGGATCATGCCATTCCACATCTCGTCGAACAGCGCGGATCCGGTGATGCTGGGGATCTGCGTGATGTCGTCGAGCGCGGTGACGTTGCCCGCCGCGGTGATGGTCCCGGCCTCGGCGATCCCGATCAGGGCGAAGTACGCGAGCGAGCCGGCGAAGATGGCGATGGAGCGCGGAGAAGCCATGCGCCGCGCATGATAGCAAGCGCAGCCGTCGGCGTGCTTTTGTGTGAACATGCGCGCCAGCCATGCGCGAGCCGATCATCATCGATGGATCCCAGGGCGAGGGCGGCGGGCAGATCCTGCGCACCTCGTTGGCCTTGTCGGCGATCACCGGCACGCCGTTTCGCTTGATCAACATTCGCGCGCGTCGACGCAAGCCGGGCTTGATGCGCCAGCACCTCACGGCCGTGCGCGCGGCGGCGACGGTCGCGAGCGCGGAGGTCAGCGGTGCCGAGCTGCACTCGCGCGAGCTCGAGTTTCGTCCGGGCGCGGTCAGCCACGGCGACTACACGTTCGCGGTCGGCACTGCGGGCAGCTGCACGCTGGTGTTTCAGACCGTGCTGTGGCCGCTGCTGGTCACGCCCGGCCGCTCGCGCTTGGTGTTCGAGGGCGGGACCCACAATCCGATGGCGCCGCCCTTCGACTTCCTCGATCGCACGTTCTTGCCGGTGATGCGCGAGCTGGAGCTGGTGATCGAGGCGCAGCTCGAGCAGGCCGGCTTCTATCCCGCGGGTGGTGGACGCGTGATCGTGGACCTCGAAGGCGGTCGCACGCCCAAGCCGCTGCAGCTGGTCGAGCGCGGGAAGATCGTGCGCCGCGAGGCGCTCGCGATGGTCGCCAACCTGCCGCGCAGCATCGCCAACCGCGAGCTCGACGTGGTCAAGCGCGAGCTCGGCTGGTCACGCGAGGAGTGTCGCGTCGTCGAGCTCGAGGGCCGCGGGCCCGGCAACGCGCTGTGCGTCGCGGTCGAGACCGAGGGCGTGACCGAGCTGGTGACCGGCTTCGGTGAGAAGGGCGTGCTCGCGGAGGACGTCGCGACGGGAGCGGTGGCCGAGCTGCGACGCTGGCTCGAGCTCGGCGTGCCGGTCGGGGAGCACCTCGCGGATCAGCTGCTGATCCCGATGGCGCTCGCGGTCACGCATGCAGACGAAGGCGCCGCGGCGCCGTGCTACGTCGCGGGGACGCCGAGCCTGCACACGACGACCAACGCGGAGATCATCGGGCGCTTCTTGCCGGTGCGCTTCGAGCTCGAGCCGCTCGACGAGCGCCGCACCAAGGTCACCGCGCTCGATCGCGGCTGAGCTAGTGTGGGTCCGCGAGCCACGGGAATTCGGTCGAGAATTCCACGTCGTTCGCCGCGGGGTTGATGGGCAGCTCAGCGAAGGTCGTCGCCGTCTGGCCGGGAGCCGTCAGGTCGAGCAGCACGACCGCGAGCGTCACGTCGATCACCGGGTCGGCGAGCTGGCGACCATTCGGGAACCCGCTCGTGTCGCCGATGGTGAGCGCGAGCGTGTCGGGTACGACCAGCGGTCCGGCTTGCGCGAGGCAGTCGGCGACGACGCAGGGCGTCAGGCCGGCGGCGACGAGATCGTCGTCGAGGGCGGCGTGGAGCCCCTCCAGGTTGGTGGTGATCTCCGCGACGAAGTCACCGTTCGCGTCGTCGACTGGGTTGGCGGCGTTGTAGTCGTCCTTCGAGGTGATCACGGCGGTAGCGATCGCCGGCATGCCCATGCGATCGACGCGGGTGTACTCGCTGGGATCGTTGGCAGCGAACGTGAACGGATCGGACGGATCCCCATCACCGTCCCCATCGCCGTCACCTGTCTCGGTGGCCGCGTCCTCGGCGGGCGCGTCGTCCTTGCAGGCTCCGAGCGCGAGCACGCTCGACATCAAGATCGTGTTCAACTTCTTCATGGTCGTGCTCCAAAACCCTGCTTGGTGCCCTCGAGCACCCAGATCGGCAGCCCCGCGCCGCGCTCGACCGCACCCTCGAGCTCGGGCACCTGCTCGAGCAGCGAGCGCGCGTCGTCGAGGTCGAGCGATTGCCCAACCACGACCACGCGATAAAACGTGGCGGCGAGCGGCCGCGCACGCGCGGGGATGTTCCAGGTCGAGATGAACGCGTGGACGTCCTCGTGCCGACAGCCGCGATCGCCCTCGGTCAACCACAAGCGCCCGCCCGGATTCAGCACGCGCACACACTCGCGCAGCCCCTGCGCGTGATCGGGCCAGTGCTTGAGCGAGCCGAGGCTGTACACGAGATCGAACTCGCCGACCTCGAACGGCATGTCGGTCGCGCTGCCCTCGACGAACGAGACGCGCTCGGCCAGGTCAGCGCCGCGTCGCCTGGCGCGAGCGATCTGCTCGGGCGAGAGATCGAGGCCGACCACCGTGATGTCCGGGTAGCGCTCGGCCAGCCGAATCGCGAAGCGCCCGCCGCCGCAGCCGACATCGAGCACGCGCATGTTCGGCTGGATCGCAGGCGCGATGCCGGCGAGCGCGTAGGCGTGCAGCGGCGCGGTGGCCTTGTCGCACAGGCGATCGAACAGGAACGACTCGACCGGGCTGTAGCCGGCGGTGAAGTCCACGAGGGTCGAGAGCATGCCCATGGTGATCACCGACTCAGAATTGTCCGTGGATCCCAAACCACACGCCGTCGCGCGAGAACGAGGCGCTCGCGTTGATCGAGCGCTCGCGCGTGACCTTCTTGGCCTTGACGAGCTGCTGCACGCCGAGCGCGACCCCAACCACACCGACCGCCGCCGCGACACCGCCCGCGGCCATCCAC
>DATLLB010000841.1:0-11050 GCA_035538075.1 Enhygromyxa sp. | reverse complement strand
ACGGGAGCCGCGATGGTAACCCGCTGGGTCGGCTCAGCGCGGCACGGTCGAGCAGATCACCCGCTGCGCTTCACCAGCGCGCGAGCAGAACCACTCGTACTCCATACCCGGCGCTCGACACTTGGCCGTCCACGACGATGGCCCTTCCAGCGGTTGGTGAGCGTCGATGATCTCGAGCTGGTCTTCGGGACAGTTGGTCGGCTCGGCGCTCGCATGCGCGAGCGTGGCGGAGGAGCAGGCGGTGGTGGCGAGGAGCAGGCACGGGGCGAGGCGGCGCACGGCGAGATTCTGCGCGCCTCGGGAGTGCGACACAAACTCGAATGGTGCCTCGAGATCAGACAAAGCCCCAAGGGCCGCGGACCTGCGTGGGCGATGGCTCGACCGGGCCGCCGGACTTGTTCTTGAGCACTTCGTGGCGAAGCGTGAAGCAGCCGGTCCGTGGCTCGAAGCCCGGCGGATCGTCGCGTCGGCTTCGCTCGACTCGCGAGGTGATGCGCAGGCCGGTCAGCGGTCCGAGCGAGTGCGGATCGGCGGCACGGGCTCGCTCGCGCAGGATCACCACTCGCGCTTCGTGCTGCCGAGCGAGCCCGAGCAGGCGCCCTTGCCAGGCCGTCGAGCCGCGCGACACTGGCCTGCTTCTCGCTCTTGCTCGGGCACATGCACGACGATCAGCGCCTCGACGTCGACGCCCGCGGCCGCGAGATCGGGCGGGAACAGATCGCCGCGCGCGGGCTGAATCCACGCCGCCGTCTCACCTTCGCGCTGCAGCTGCGCGAGCAGCATGACCGCCGCGGTCGTCTGCGCTTCACCACAAAGCTCGACGAGGCGACCGGGAGCGACGAGCTCCGCGAGCGGTTGGCCGTGCTCGCGCGCGGGCTCGACCAGACTCAGCTTGTTGGCAGCGGCCACGATCTGAATGGTAGTTCAGTAGCGAGCGCTCAGCATGATCGAAAACGGGTGCTGCGAGGCTTCTGCACGCGATTGTCGTCACAATCCCAACCCGAGGGTGGGCCCACGAGGTCGGTGGTAGACCGTCGCCAATCATGGCCGAGCTTCCGCCGCTCTCTCCGCTGCCTGACCTCCCGCCCGACGCCGCGATCGCGCAAGCCACCAAGCTCGCGCCGATCGGCACCATCGCTCGGAAGCTCGAGCTCGGCGACGACGACCTCGAGCTCTACGGTCGCTACAAGGCCAAGGTCGCGCTCGATGTGGTCGAGCAGCGTCGCGCCACGCGGCCGCGCGGCAAGCTGGTGCTGGTCACCGCGATGACGGCCACGCGCTTTGGCGACGGCAAGACTGTGACCTCGATCAGCCTCGCGCAGGGCTTCGGCAAGCTCGGCGTCTCGCACTGTCTCGCGCTGCGCGAGCCTTCGCTGGGGCCCACGTTTGGCATCAAGGGCGGCGCGGCCGGAGGTGGGCGTTCGCAGGTCCTGCCGATGGAGGACATCAACATGCACTTCACCGGCGATCTGCATGCGATCACCTCGGCCAACAACCTGCTCGCGGCGGTGGTCGACAACCACGCGTTCTATCAGGAGCAGGAGATCCGCCAGGGCAAGCTCGAGGCCAGCCCGAGCGACATGGATCCCGAGCGCATCGTCTGGCGTCGCGTGCTCGACGTCTGCGATCGCCAGCTTCGGCACTGCCAAATCGGGCTCGGCAAGCGCGGCGACGGGTTCCCGCATGCGACCGGCTTCGACATCACCGCCGCGTCCGAGGTGATGGCGGTGCTGGCACTGGCCAAGGATCGTGCGGACCTTCGCGCGCGACTCGAACGGATGGTGGTGGCGTGGACGCGCGACGGCAAGCCGATCCGCGCGGGCGAGCTCGAGTGCATCGGCGCGCTCGAGGTGCTGCTTCGCGATGCGCTGGCGCCCAACTTGGTGCAGACGATCGAGCAGACGCCCGCGCTGATCCACTGCGGGCCGTTCGCCAACATCGCGCACGGCTGCAACAGCCGCGTGGCCACCGAGCTCGCGCTGCACAGCGCCGAGTGGACGGTGACCGAGGCCGGCTTCGCGGCCGACCTCGGCGCGGAGAAATTCCTCGACATCAAATGTCGCGAGCTCGGCACCTTCCCGGCTGCCGCGGTGCTGGTCGTGACCTGTCGGGCGCTCAAGCTGCACGGCAACGTCCCGCTCAGCGAGCTCGGCAAGGAGAACGTGCCCGCGCTGACGGCTGGGTTCGCCAACGTCCGCACGCACCTCGACAACCTGCGCTCGGTCTACGGGCTGCCGGTCGTGGTTGCGATCAATCGGTTCGGCTTTGACAGCGAGGCCGAGCTGCAGGCGGTCGCCGATCTGACCGAGGCCGAGGGCGCGCGCTGGGCCATCTCGGAGGGCTTCGGTCGCGGCGGTGAGGGAGCCGTGAAGTTGGCCGAGCAAGTGATGGCCGCAGCGGCCGAAGGCAATCGCCCGCTACGACCGAGCTACGAGCTCGGCGTGCCGCTGCGCGAGAAGGTCGAGACCCTCGCGGCGCGAATCTACCGAGCCGACGGCGTCGACTGGAGCCGCGAGGCCGAGGCCGACCTCGAGCGAATCGTCTCCGCGGGCGGTGACGCGCTGCCGATCTGCGTGGCGAAGACGCAGCACTCGCTGTCCGACGATCCCGAGCTCAAGGCCGCCCCGAGCGGCTGGCGGCTGCGCGTGGCCGGGCTCAAGCTCAGCGCGGGCGCGGGGTTCGTGGTCGTGCGGACCGGCGACTTGATGCTGATGCCCGGCATGCCCAAGAAGTCCGCGGCGCAGAAGATTGGCCTCGACGCCGACGGCAACATCTTTGGGCTGTCGTAGCCGGGACTGCTAGCGGCTACACATTCCCGTCGTAGTCGTCGACCTTGCCCTCGAAGGCGTCGAGCGCTTGCTCGGCGGCTGCGAGGGCCTTGTTCGCCTCCTGGGCGGTCGTGGCGTTGCGCGCTTCGTCGATGCGGGTGCGGGCGAGCGTGCGGGCCTGCTCGATCTCGGAGATGTGCTGGGCGCGGGTGCCCTCGGCCTGCAGGCGCTGCGTGGCGGTGGTGGCGTCTTTCTCGATCTCGAGGAAGCGCTCCTCCAGATCGTTGACTTGTTTTTGAACCTCGAGGCTGAGCTCGGCCTGCTCTTCCTTCAGCTCGGCCTTGGCTTCGCCCACTTCGCGGTCCTCTTCTCGTTGTTCCTCCTGAACCTCTTCGCGGGCCTCTCGGACGTCTTCGGCCTCGCGTTTGATTTTGTTTCGGTCACAAGCGGCGGTGCTGAGGATCGCGGCGGTGACTGCGATGGAGATTGGCAGCTTGGTCATGCGGGGGAGACTGGCGCGGTTGATCAATCTGTCAATCGCGCATTGCGTGATTGTATGAGCCCCCACGAATCGGTCGTGGAGAGTCGCCACAATCGCCGACTTCAATCATCGCATTTGATTGTTCGTCACCCTTCCGAGAGCGCCCCGCCGGCTTCACGCCGCAGCTGCGAGCCGTCGGGGAAGCCGAACAGCAAGTGCTCGCCGCGAGCCTCGAGCAGCTCGCCCGGCGTGAGCGGCAGCATCGACTCGACCGCGATCGGCTCGCTCGGCTCGGGCAGCGGCAGCGTGGCCGGGAACTCTTCGGGCGGATGCTCGACGAGGTGACGAATCGCCGCCTCGATCGTGGAGTTGGGCAGCCCGCGAGTACGAGCCGCCAGCGTCGCCGCGTGGGTCAGGGCCTCGCCGGTCATCGGCAGCACGTCCTCGGGCACGGCCAGCGAGAGATAGCGAATGATCAGCAGCTCGCCGAGCAGGGAGCTGGCGAGCGGCTTGCGAGGGCGGGGACCGGGCGTCGCGAGCACGGCGCCGCGGATGCTGATGCAGTCGTCGATCAATCCGTAGCCGGCCGGCAGATCGTCGCGTATCAGATCTCGCGCGCAGACCAGGTAGGCGAGGGCGGCGACCCGCACCAGCCGCTCGCCCGGGGTCATGGTCGCGATCGCGAGCGAGCGCTCGAGCTCGTCCACGTAGGTTGGCAGTCGACAGACCTCGCGCAGGTGATCCCCCGCGATCGTGAGCGCAGCCATGCGCGCCGTGACGCTCTCGGCTCCGCCTTCGATCTGCGCGAACAGGCGCGGACGGTAGCCGAGCAGCTGCTCGGCGTAGCGGGCCGCGTCGCGTCGGGGATCGAGCTCGCGCACGCTCGCGAGCTTCTGCATGACCTGCTGGAACAGCGCCCAACGCATCGCGCGATGATCACCCGGCGGGCGCGGCGGTGCCAAGGACCACGGCTGCTGCGCGTGCGGGGGAGGTCCGCGCAGAGTCGATCGCGTCGCGCTCCTTCACCACGCCAAGGCTCGCCGGCAGCCAAGCGCGAGTGCCTTGGCACACGCAGTGATGGCGCTAGTCGCCGCGTCCGCCGATCCCTTATGTTTCGCTCGCGCCTGCCCACACCTGGACGCCCAACAAACATGGCCGAACCCACTGCCACTCCGAGCTTTCTCGCCCCCTCCGACGTGTTCGTGCATCGCCACGTCGGTCCCCGTGACGCCGACGTCGAGGCGATGCTGGCGGTCTGCGAGGCGCCGAGCCTCGACGTGTTGATCGAGCAGACCATCCCGGCGTCGATCCGCATCGCCAAGCCGCTGACGCTGACCGGCATCGAGGCGTTCGGCGAGGCCGGGCGCGAGTTCGGTGAGCACGAGCTGCTCGCTCGCCTGCGCGAGCTGGCCAAGCAAAACGGGGCGCGCAAGAGCTACATCGGGCTCGGCTACTACGGGACCATCACGCCGCCGGTGGTGCAGCGCAACGTGCTGGAGAACCCGGGCTGGTACACCGCCTACACGCCCTACCAGGCGGAGATCAGCCAGGGGCGACTGGAGGCGCTGCTCAACTATCAGACGATGGTGGCGGACTTGACCAAGCTGCCGCTCGCCAACGCGTCGCTGCTCGACGAGGGCACGGCGGCGGCCGAGGCCATGCACATGGCCCACGAGATCGCCAAGGGCAAGCGCACGGTCTTCTTCGTCAGCGATCGCTGCCACCCGCAGACGATCGCGGTCGTGCAGACCCGGGCGGAGCCGCTCGGCATCGAGGTTCGCGTGGGGGATCCGAGCGCGATCGAGATCGGCGCGGAGATCTTCGGCGTGCTCGTGCAGTACCCGGACACCGAGGGCGCCGTCCTGGCTTGGGACGCGCTCGCCGACAAGGTCCACCAGGCCGGCGCGCTGCTGGTGGTTGCGACCGATCTGCTCGCGCTGACCTTGCTGCGGCCGCCCGGTGAATTCGGGGCCGACATCGCGATCGGATCGTCGCAGCGCTTCGGCGTGCCGATGGGCTTTGGTGGCCCGCACGCGGCGTTCATGGCCGCGCGCGACGAGTACCGCCGGCAGATGCCGGGCCGCATCATCGGCGTGTCGAAGGACAGCGCCGGCGATCCGGCCTATCGCATGGCCCTGCAGACTCGCGAGCAGCACATCCGCCGCGAGCGGGCGACCTCCAACATCTGCACGGCCCAGGTGCTGCTGGCGATCATGGCCAGCATGTACGCGGTCTGGCACGGGCCCGAGGGGCTGCGCCGCATCGCCACGCGCGTGCGCGGGCTGACGCTGACGTTCCGCGCCGAGCTGGAGGCGCGCGGCTTTCGGTGCCCGCACGAGCAGGTGTTCGACACGCTGCTGATCGAGGTCGCCGATGCGACCGCGATCTACGAGGCGGCGATGGCCGCAGGCCTCGACCTGCGCAAGCTCGACGGTCGGCGCTTGACGGTCAGCTTCGACGAGACCACCACGCTCGCCGACGTCGAGGCGCTGCTCTCGATGTTCAATCAGGGCGCGCCTGCGGATCTTCGCGCTCGCGCCAAGCAGATCGAGGGCGCGCTCGAGTACCCGGCCCCGCATCGGCGCACGTCGAGCTACCTCGAGCACCCGGTGTTCCACAGCCATCACGCCGAGCACGAGATGCTCCGCTACATGCGGCGGCTCGAGGCCCGCGACCTCTCGCTGACGCGCTCGATGATCGCGCTGGGCTCGTGCACGATGAAGCTCAACGCGACCTCGGAGATGCTCCCGGTGACGTGGCCGGAGCTCGCCAACATGCATCCGTTCACGCCGGGCGCGTTCACGGTCGGCTATCAGCAGCTGTTCAGCAGCCTGCGCCAGTGGCTGTGCGACATCACCGGGTTCGCGGCCGTCTCGCTGCAACCGAACGCGGGCTCGCAGGGCGAGTACGCCGGCTTGCTGGTCATTCGTGCCTATCACCGCGCCCGCGGCGACGAGCAGCGCAACGTGTGCCTGATCCCGGTCTCGGCCCACGGCACCAACCCGGCCAGCACCGCGCTGGCCGGCATGGAGGTGGTGGTCGTCAAGTGCGACGCGCAGGGCAACGTCGACGTCGACGATCTGCGCGCCAAGGCGCAGAAGCACGCGGCCTCGCTCGCGGCGTTGATGGTCACCTATCCGTCGACGCACGGCGTGTTCGAGGATCGCATTCGCGAGATTTGCGAGATCGTCCACGCGCACGGCGGGCAGGTCTATCTCGACGGCGCCAACATGAACGCGCAGGTCGGGCTCTGCCGACCGGGCGACTTCGGGGCCGACGTCTGTCACCTGAACTTGCACAAGACCTTCTGCATCCCGCACGGCGGCGGTGGTCCGGGCATGGGGCCGATCTGCGTGGCCGAGCACCTCGCCGCCCATCTGCCCGGCCACCCGCTCACGCCGCGCGAGGATCTGGGCGCGGCGATCGGGGCGGTCTCGGCTGCGCCGTGTGGCAGCCCGCTGATCCTGCCGATCTCGTGGGTCTACATCGCGCTGATGGGCGCGCAGGGGCTCACGCGCGCGACCCAGATCGCGATCTTGAACGCCAACTACATGGCCGCGCGGCTGCGCGAGCACTACAGCCTGGTCTACTCGGGTCGCAACGGTCGGGTCGCGCACGAGTTCATCCTCGATCTGCGCCCGTTCAAGCAGTCGGCCGGGATCGAGGCCGAGGACGTCGCCAAGCGGCTGATGGACTATGGCTTCCACGCGCCGACGATGTCGTTCCCGGTCGCCGGGACCTTGATGATCGAGCCGACCGAGTCGGAGTCCAAGGCCGAGCTCGATCGCTTCTGCGACGCGATGATTGCGATTCGCCAGGAGATTGCTCGGGTCGAGCGCGGCGAGTGGCCGCGCGGTCAAAACCCGCTCGAGCAGGCGCCCCACACCGCCGCGGTGGTCTGCAGCGACAAGTGGGATCGCCCGTACTCGCGCGAGCAGGCCGCGTTCCCGCTGGCGTGGGTGGGCGCGAGCAAGTTCTGGCCGTCGGTCGGTCGCATCGACAACGTCTACGGCGATCGCAACCTCGTGTGCACCTGCCCGCCGCTCGAACAATACGAGGCCGAGTGATGGCGGCGCTGGTCTACGGGCTGTTCGAGGAGCAGGCGGGCGCCGACGCGGCGACCGCCGAGCTGACCCGCAACGCACCCGAGCATCCGGCGTTCCCGGTGCAAGTTCACACGCGAGCGCCGCTCAACGGCGATGACATGCCCGAGTCCGCGACCGAGATCGGGCGCAACACGGTCATCGCGATCATCGTCGGTGGAATTGTCGGGTTGTTGCTCGGCGTGATCGCAGGCGCGACGCTCGACGTCATGGGGCTCAACGTCGCGATCGGGGCGGTGTTCGGGCTGCTGACCGGGGTGCTGTCGGGCATGCTCGGCGGGATGATGGCCGGCACGCGCACGCCGAAAGCCGCGCTACGCAACGTCGCCGAGCGGCTCGATGGGGCCAAGGTGCTGCTGACGATCGAGGTCGGCGATCCGGGCCACGTCGACACTGTCGCGGGGATCCTGGACGAACACGGAGCCATCGAACGCGATCATTGCTGACCGCCGGATCGGAGCGGGCGCCGATCTAGTGTGGCCATAGGAACGCGCGCCCGCGTGACAGGTTCGATTCGCGGCCCCGCGCCGGGCAAACCGACCTTGGCGCGGGGATCCGACATATTGTGCAATTTGAAAAGGGTAGGCGACGCGTCATGAAGTGCATGCGATGCGTACCACGTGGGCTCTTGCTTCTATTGTCAGTCTCGCTCCATTGCTCGCTGGCACCGCTGCTTGTAGCGATGATGATGCGGTCGGTGGCCAGGAGGGAAATGGGGCGACCGGGACCGAGATGGGCGACACCGATCGGCCGAGTGACGGCGACGAATCGGGCGGTCACGAGGGCGAGACGCAGGGCGATGGTGACGGTGACGGCGAGGCCACGCCCGATCTGCCGCCGCCGCCTCCGGACGGCCCGCTCGGCGAAATTCCGGAGGACGAGTGGGAGGAGATGCCCAACCCCGACGGGGTGCCGCAGCCGCTGCCGGGCGTCTACGACGATCTGGGACCGGCCGACGACACCGATCCGCTGCGCTCGCTGCTGGGCGTGCACCTGCGCGATCGCGAGGCGCTCGACGACTTCCTCTACGAGGTCGCCGATCCGAGCAGCGACATCTTCGGCATGTACATGACGCTCGACGAGTTCCTGGCCGAGCACGCGCCGCTGCAGGAGGACGTCGACCTGCTCGCCGACTGGCTCGAGTATGTCGGGTTCGACGTCCAGAACATCACGACCTCGCGCATGCTGATTCACTTCCACGGCACGGTCGGGACCTTCAACAAGGTCTTCGACACGAAGCTGCACATTTGCCTGCGCAAGAACCCGCAGATTGGCCAGCCGCCGTTCGCCGTCTATTGTGCGTTCGACAGCATGGTGCTGCCGGCGTTCGTGGCCAAGCGCAGCCCTGGGGTGGTGACCGCCGACTTTCCGGCGGTGCCGGGCATGCTCTCGCAAGAGGGCGGGCAGATCATGAACGCGCCGCCCGAGAACGTGGCCGACGGGCTGACCCCGCAGCGAATCGCCGAGATCTACGATCTGCAGACCCTCTACGATCAGGGCTACGACGGCAGCGGGCAGGCGATCGCGGTCATCACCGGCACGCGCCCGCACTACACGTGGATGCAGACCTTCTGGCAGAGCTTCGGGATCACCCGTCCGTCGCCGACGATCGTGCCGCTGCTCGAGAGCTCGTGGATCCGTGCGGTCGAGGCGACGATCAACCCGGCCTGGGCCGGGGCCATGGCGCCGGGCGCCGAGATCATCCAGTACGCCGGCCCCGACACGCGCAACAGCTCGACGGTGTACGTCTACAACGAAGCGATCGCGCGCATGCCCGGCGACGGGGCCAGCGTGCTGACGTCGTCGCTCGCTCACCGCGAGGACTCGGAGCCGCCGCTGGTGCGCGAGATGTATGACGCCTCGGCGGCGATGGGCGCGGCGATGGGTCTGACCTTGATGGCGGCGAGCGGCAACTCGGCGCAGACCGACACGCCCTCGTCGAGCCCCTACTCGCTGGCGGTCGGCGGCACGCAGATCATGGCCGACGACCAGGGCAACATGATGGACGAGGTCGCGTGGGAGCTCTCGGGCTCGGGCCCGACGCTGTCGTTCCCGATGCCGCCGTGGAAGGAAGACGTCGCGGGCGAGATCAGCGACAAGAACGTGCTCGTCGATCTCGCGCTCGCGGCCGCGCCCGGGGTCGGCAGCGCGTACTGGACCTACTGGCTCAACGAGTGGGGCCTGTACGGCGGGACCAGCTTCGCGTCGCCGACCTTCGCCGGCATGGTCGCGGTCATGAACCAGTACCGCGCAGAGAACGGACTGCCGCCGATGGGCTTCTTGGGGCCCAAGCTCTACTGGGTCGACGTCGTGCACGAGCAGGGCTTCCGCGACATCACCCAGGGCGCGACCGAGAGCTACGAGGCCAGCATTGGTTGGGATGTGCCGACCGGCTGGGGCGTGCCGCGGGCCGACAAGCTCGCCGAGCTGGTGCCGTGAGTGCTATCTTCGGCCGGTGCGGATTCGCCTGTGTTGGTCAGTCTTGCTGCCGGTCGCGTTGAGCTTCGCTGCGTGTGACAAGGAGTCGAACGACTCACCGGCGACCACGACGAGCGAAGATACCGGCGGCGAGGGCAACGAACACACCGACGGCTGCGTGCCACCCCCCGCCGAGGGAAACGCATGCATCTCCGACGACGCCTGCGGGCTCGCAGGTGACTGCTGCGGCTGCTCGGCCTACGTCCAGACGAGCGTGGACCCGTTGGATTGTGGTGGCTCGTGTACGGCGGACAAGTGCGAAGAGTGGGGGATTACGAATGCGGCGTGCCAAAGCGGTCGGTGCGTCGCAGTCGGGCTGAGCTGCAACCAGGCGCTGGTCACCTGCGACGCGGCACCGCCGGAGTGCGACGCTGGCTCGCTCCCACAGGTGTGGGACGGCTGCTTCACCGGCGCGTGCTTGCCCCGCGAGGCTTGTGATTGGGCGCCAGACTGCGGGGCTTGTGGCGAGGGCGAGCTGTGCATGCACGAGCGGCGTGGCGGCTGTGACTACGTCCGTTGCGTGGAGGCGATCGTCGAGTGCCAAGGCGAGCCGGCGTGTTGCACGGGCGAGAGCTGGTGTGGGCCGGCCGCGTGCACGTCGACAGCTGACGGCTTTGTCTGCGGCTGATGGTTCGCGTCAGGGTGGCTCGTCCGCGCCTTCGTCCGTCTCGTGGTCATCGGGCGGCGGCTCGGGCTCGGGGCACAGCTCCGGGTAGGCGCGCGCATGCGGATCGCCGCACACCAGCTCCGGCGTGGGCACGATCGGCGGCGGCGGGGGCTCGCCGGGGATCGTGAGCGGCGCTTCGGGGCGGACCGGGAACAGGCCGAGGTAGGCGACCCGACCATCGGTCTCGCCTTCATCTTCGTGCACGCGCCCACGCAGGCCGAACGCGAGCAGGTCGAGGCCGTCGTCGCTGATGACGACGCACCACATCAACGTCTCGCCGCGGCGGACTCGGGGCTTCACGCGACGATCGAGGATCGGGCAGCGCAGCGCAGCGTCGATCGGAAAGCGAGCGGCGGCGTCACGCAGCTGCGCGAGCGCGGCGGCGGGATCGTTGCGGCCGAGGATCGCTCGCGCGCCGAGCTGGCGGCGATCGGGCAGGCCAATGCGCGCGTTGGGATCGAGCAGCGCGGTGAAGCGCTCGAGGTCGTTGGTGATCGCGGCGTGCAGGAGCGCGTCGACGAGCAGCTCGGCGCTGCGTGGCAGCGGGTAGCGG
>DATLLB010000840.1:0-13948 GCA_035538075.1 Enhygromyxa sp. | reverse complement strand
ATGTCGAGCCTTGGACGAAGCGAGACCGCCCGGCAGCCCCGGGCGGCCTCGGCTGGGGTTAGTTCGAGTACGTGACGTTGATGAGCCGGGTGTATCGCTCCATCTCGCAGGTGACCCACGTTCCGCCGTACCCGTGAGCATAGACCGAGACGTCGAGTGTTTCGGTGCCGCCGGTGTTGAGTACCGTGGTCTCTGAGGACCCAACCGACACCGCCCCGGTGGAGGTGGCGGAGTAGGCCGTGCACTTCACGTTGTGCGAACCTTCGAGGGCGCCTCGTGCCGTCACATCGATGTTCATGCTGCCCTGGTTGTCGTACACCAGCGGTATCACCCAAAACTTCACGCCATCGCAGTACCACTGGAGCGGTCCGCCTGCGTTCTCGTAGAAGCAGCTGGCTTGCGATCCGTATTTCGCCCCGCCCAGAAAGGCGCTCTGGCTGCGCGCCTCGGCGTCGGTCGGAGTAGCGATCCAGGCGGTGGCTCCGAGCGTGGCTGCGATGCCCATGCAAATAAGTGTCTTGATGTGGTTCATGAGTCGTCTTTCGTGTTCCATGGCGGGTTGCTGCCCGCCACGGGTCACTTACCCATGAGGCCCGGAGTGTTCCCCAGAATTCACGACCGCCGATTCAGCGATCCCAGCCGTCCAGGATCGCGAGCGAAGCGCTCGCGCCGATCCGCGACGCGCCAGCCTCGATCATCGCCCTCGCCGTCGCAGCATCCCGGATCCCGCCCGACGCCTTCACGCCGATGCTCGGCCCAACCACCGCACGCATCGCCGCGACGGCCTCGATCGTCGCGCCACCCGGACCGAAGCCGGTCGAGGTCTTCACGAAGCCCGCCCCACCGGCGACCGCCAGCGCGCTCGCACGCCGGACCTGATCGAGGCTCAGCAGCGCGACCTCGAGGATCACCTTGACCACCCGCCGCTCCGCCGCGCTCACGATCGCCGCGACCTCGTCACGCACGGCTTCGTCCTCGCCGTCGAGCAACCACCCGACGTTGATCACCATGTCGAGCTCGTCGGCCCCCTCTCCGATCGCGCGCGCGGCCTCATCGACCTTGGTCGCGCTCGCGTTCGCACCGAGCGGAAAGCCAATCACGGTGCACACCGCGACGCCGCTGTCGGCGAGCGCTCGCTTGGCTCGCGGCACCCAGCATGGATTCACGCAGACCGAGAACAGCTGACGCTCGCGCGCCTCTTCACACAGGCGATCGATCGCGCCTGCGGTCGCGCTCGGGCTCAACAGGGTGTGATCGATGAGCCGGGCGAGCTCGGCGGAGGTGCGCGGGAGATCGGGCATGGCCCTGCTCTCGCACCGCGTCGCCGCGCCAGCAAGCGCAGGATCGAGCGGGTTGCATTCTGCAACGTCTCGGCTTGCAACGGTGGTTCTGGGCACAAAGGGCGGATCGCCGCGAGGATCGCCGCGACGTGATCGCGTCGCGATCGGTGGATCCAACCCGATCGAGCGCGAGTGTCTGCCCTGGCCGACGTACGTCACACGCTTCGTGCTTGAACCACCGACGCGAGCTTGGGCATCGTAGTGGCGATGTCGATGTCGTCTGCACGTACCGTCATGGCCGTCCCTCGGATCGTCAAGCTCGCGCTGACCGGTTGCCTCGCGGGCAGCCTGGTGAGCCTCGCCGGCTGCCACTGGCTGCTGTTCCAGCACGACGAAGGCGAGTTCGAGTTCTGCGACGAGTCGTACGCGGAGTGCATGGAGGAGGCGAGCACCCAGAGCGACCGGAATTGGTGCGAGGACGACGTGCGGCTCTGCTACGAGGCGTGCGAGGGCACCTGGGAGGCGGACGCGGAGGATGACGTCGCCGAAGAGGACGACGCGGCCGACGAGGTTGCCGAAGCCGACGACGACGAAGGCAACGACGACTTCCCGCCGACCGAGGAGAGCGGCGAGTCCGACAGCGGCGAGGGTGAGGACGAGGGCGACGACGACGAAGGCGAGACCGGCGAGGATCCGGGCGTGTGCATCGATCTCTTCAGCAACTGCCTCGACGACGCGCAGACGCTGCAGGACGTCGAAGCCTGCGAGGTGCTGTTCGATCACTGCGTGAACCCGGGCGAGTGTCCCGACTGTGGCGGTTGCCCGGCCGACGCGCTCGAGGCCTGTCTGGACAACTACGCGAGCTGTGCCGCGCTCGCGGACACGCCGGAGAAGGTCGCGGCCTGCGGGGCGTCGTTCGACGAGTGCACGTACCCGTTCGCCGACGAGTGCACGGTCGACGAGAACCCCAACCTCGAGCCGTGCCTCGTGCAGCACGAGCTGTGCACCGCCTGTGCCGAGGGCGACGATCAGCTCGCCGCCTGCCAGACCGTGTTCGAGAGCTGCTTGGCCTACTGAGCGCGCTTGGCCGCCGCGGCGTCCAGGTCGGCCTGCCGGATCACGCGGAGCTCGTTGACCAGATCGTTGGCGCGCATGCTCAGGCGATCGTACTCGGCCCAGTCGTCGCTCGAGTCGATCGCACGAAACCACGCGAAGCCCAGCTCGAGCGGGGTGGTGCCGCTCGCAAATCGCCAGTGGCCGGCGAACGCGAGGCCGTCGGCTTGCGGCTCGACCTGAATGCCGAGATCGCCGAGGCCGTTGGCGAAGTCGAGCTCGCGCTGAAACTCCCGCTGCGTGCGGCGAACGTTGAAGGCGTTGAGCTCGTCGACGGCCTTCTGCAGCTCGCCGAGCTTGCGCTTGAAGTCGCGCGAGCGCGGGACCTTGGCGGCCTCGTCGGGCGTGAGCGCGTGGTGGGTGTTGTAGTCGTAGAGCATGGTCTCCGCGTCCTGCAGATAAGGCTCGCGGGCGTCGAGCAGCACGAAGCCGACCATGCGCCAGTAAAAGCGCGCGGCCGGGCTCGCGAGCGGGCCTCGCAGCGGATGGTCGGCGGCCGCGAGCGCGTCGGCCTGGGCGCCGCGCTCGGCGTTGCGGATGCGTCCGGCGAGCTTGGTGTCGGTCGCGAGCACGAGGCGATCGCCGACGATCGCGAGCTCGACGTCGTTCCACTCGGGCACGCGCAGCAGCCAGCCGTCGCCGCGCTTGGCTCGGGTCAGCGCGCCGGAGAGCAGCTTGTCGCGGGCGATGCCGTCGAGCAGCTGGCGGATCGCGTCGGGGTCCTTCAGGTTGGCGTAGGCGGCCAGACCCAGGCTCTTGGGCACCGCGTCGAGCTTCTTCAGATCGACCTTCCTGGCCTCGGTCAGCATGATCCCGCCCTCGCCGGTCAGGGCCGCGATCACGCTCAGCATGTCGACACCGATCTCGGCCTGAACCTCGCGGTTGGCCTCGGCGAGCGTGTGCCCGTCGGTGCGGGCGAGCAGCTCGACGAGCTCGAGCAACACCTGCAGATCGACGCGGCCGTCGAGCGCGAACACGGGCGGCTCGCCGAGCGAGGTCAGCAGCGGTGACTCGCGCTCGGGCGGGAGCAACAGCCGCCGCAGCACGTTGCCGCTCGCCATCGAGGCGCGCGCGTGGCCGACGATCCCGTCGGTGCGCAGGTCGGCCGCGCCGACGAACGCGTGGACCGATCCGAACAGCGCCTGCGTCAGCTCGCGCTCGGCCACGTCTCGGGCCTGACGCTCGCTCTGCCAGCGACGCTCCTCGGCGACCCGGGCCTCGAGCTCGCGGATCGCATCCGGGGAGGCGCCGGACGAGCGAGCGCGAGCGAGCTCCTCCTCGGCGTAGCGGATCCCGTAGTCGCTGTCGCTCGACTCGGCCCGCTCGATCTGCACGAGCAGCTCGGGCGGGCTGATGAACACCATGCCGTCGTCGGCCGGCTGCAGCTGCTGGCGCGCCCACACGAAGCGCTCACTGTGGCCGAGGCTCTCGCGTGGATCGATGGTCGCGGCCGTCACCACGTAGTCGCGCGGGACCTCGCCGTGGTCTTGCGAGAAGATCAGCAGCGCGATGCGGTCGCGCACGACCACGTGGAACTCGCGGTAGAGCCGATAGACGCGCGCGCCGGCGACCTCGGTGACGTCGAAGAACTCGCCCTGCGCCATGCCGAACATGTCGGCGAGGCGGCGCACGGTCTGATCGAACTTCTGCGGATCGGTGAGGCTCAGGTAGGCGAAGAACGAGGTCGAGTGGACGTCGAGCACGCCGATGCCGGCCGGTCCGTGGCTGTCGAGGGCGAGCTGATGCCACTGATCCGGATCGAGGATGTCGCCGCCGAGCTGGCCTCGCAGCTCCGCGCGGGCGTTGTCGAGCTCGGGGTACTTGTCGAGCGGACCGATCAGGGCGAGCACCGACGCGGGATCGATCGCCTCGGCCAGGATCGGGACCTCGGGCGGGAGCAGATCGGTCGGGCGCTCGACCGGCAAGGGCTCGACCGCTTCACGAGCCTCGCCTTGGGTCTGTTCTTGCTCGTCGGCCTTCAGCTGCTCGAGCGGGATCTTGCTCGACGGGGTCCGACACGCGAGCAGGCTCAGGCTCGCCAAGAGCGACGCGATGGGGAGCGAACGAGTCGAGCGAAGCATCGAGCCGCGATTCTACCGGTCGCGCGGCGCTCGCCCGGTCGCGCTGCATTGCCGACGCGACCACTGCGCCGGGCTGGCGGCATGGTCACCGCCCGTCCGAGGGGTGTATCGCAAATGCGTCACGCCGGGCGATCGCCCGCGCATGCAAATGCACGAGCGTTGTCCGCGAATTCGCCGAAGGCCCGTAACACGCTGTTTTCGCTGCACCTCGTGCCGTGCAGCGGGATGCACGTTGGGTCTAGACGACCGTTGTAAATCGTGTACAGTGCTCCCATGACCTCTTACAAGACTTTGTGTGTGGTCTCACTCGGGTCTTTCCTCGCCATCGCCGCTGGCTTCGTGATCGCGTCGGAGGTGCGTGCAGGTGATGTGGATGAGGTCCCCGACGGTGACGCGGTGGATTCGGACACGCTCGCTCGCGCCTCGGCGTTCGCAGGCGAGTACACGTTCGTGGGCGGGCAAAAGGAGCGAGACGGCCTCGACGCGGCGATCGAGGCCTCGGTCAACGCGGTCTCGCCGGTCGTGCGCGGCATCGGTCGCAAGCGCCTGCAGGAGAGCAACCCGATCCCCAAGCAGCTGACCATCACCGTCAACGGCGACGCGGTCGACATCCGCTTCGACGGCGAAGGTCACAGCGCGGGCCTCGACGGCAAGCCGGTCAAGGGCGTGTCGCCGCAGGGCGACAAGGTCAAGGTCAGCCACCGCATGAAGGGCACCAAGCTGACCGAGCGGATCGACGGCGATCAGGGCGATCGGCACAACACCTTCAAGCTCGGCAGCGACGGCAAGCTGACGGTCGACGTGGAGATCACGTCCGGCCACCTGCCGGTTCCGGTCGAGTATCGGCTGACCTTCAAGAAGAGGTAGGCGCGGTCAGGGCCCGCCGGAGAGCACCACGTAGCCGATCGGGATCGCGGCGCCGGCCAGCACGAGGATCCAGCCGCGACCGCGAAGTCCGTGCTTGCCGGGCAGCATCAGCATGCCCGAGGTCGCCAGGAACAGCAGCAGGATCGCGTAGCCGTCCGCGACCACGGTCCACGCCTTCTTGCCGCGGTTGAGGTGCAGCCAGTTGGCGACGCGCAAGAGCGGGCGCGCTTCCTGGCCGCGATCGAGGATCGTCATCGCGTTGCCGTCGACGTAGAGCGAGCGGTTGTCGAGCTGGATCTCGAGCTCGTGCTCGTAGAGGAACACGTCGCTGGGTTGCTCGTCGATGCCGAGCTGGTCGAGCACTTGGCGACCGGCGGCGGCTTCGTCCTCGGGCAGCGGCGCGGCCAGGGTGTGGGTGCGCTCGAACTGCTCGAAGTTGGGATCCCAGTCGTCGATGTGGTTCACGGCCAGACCGGAGGCCGCGTAGACGAACGTGAGTCCGACGAGCAGGTAGCCGACGTCGCGATGCAGCGCGCGCAGCTGCGGTCGCCAGCGCAGCGGCTTGCGTTCGGGTTGCTTGGGCGTGTCGTCCATCAGCCGTAGCGCTCCTCGAGCCAGGGATCGGCGTGGTTGTGGTAGCCGCGAGTCTCCCAGTAGCCCGGCTCGTCCTGCTCGACGAAGCGGATGGCTTCGAGCCACTTGGCGCTCTTCCAGAAGTAGAGCTGCGGGATCACGGCGCGGACCGGGGCGCCGTTGCGAGGAGCGAGCGACTCGCCGTCGAAGCGGTGGGCGATCAGCGAGTCTGCGGCCAGGGCTTCGTCGATCCGCACGTTGGCGGTGTAGCCGTGCGCAGCTTCGAAGATGACGTGGCGTGCAGTCGCTCGCGGCTTGGCGCGCGCGGCCAGGTCGGCGATCCGCACCCCTTCCCAGCGTGCGCCGAGCCGCGACCAACCGGTGACGCAGTGCACGTCGAGCTCGAGCTGCTGCTGCGGGAGTGCGAGCAGCTCGGCGAAGTCGAGCTCGAACGGGGCCGCGACGGCCCCGTGCACGCGCAGGCGATAGCTCGACTTGCTCGCGTCGCCGGGTGAGCCGCCCATCGGCTTGAGATAGTCGATGACCTTCTGACCGGGCGGCAGGCGGGGGCGGCCGTCGGGCAGCTTCTGTGCGCGCGCGGCCTTGGTCTGCGCGTCGTCGGCGAACACATACCAGCCGCCCAGCGCAGCGATCACGCTGCCGATGCCTGCCAGCCGGATGAAGCGCCGGCGATCTTCGAGACGCTGGAGGTCAGGCTGGAGGGGCATGCGTGGCACTCCCGGGCTACGGCGCATCCTAACCTGGGGTTACGGGCGCGGATCGTCGTCGAGCACGGTCCAGTGGATGCGAAGCTCGTGCGCGCCGCTGACGACCAGCTCCTCGCGGCCGGGCAGGTCGAGGCCGTGGACGGCGAGGCCGTGCTTGCTGCCGGTGCGCGGCTCGAGATCCTCGATCGTGCGCAGCAGCTCACCGTCGCGCGTGAACAGGTGGACGCGGCCGACGTTGGCCTTGCCGGCCACGCGCGCCTGCGGGGCACCGATGACGAACACGTTGGGTGCGTCGCCGCCCAGCTCGACGTGCGCGAGCGAGGTCCCGAACGCGCTCGGCTCGTCGGTGGTGAGTATCTGCGAGGGCGTGGGCGGGAGGCCTTGGCCGTGGTTTTCGTATAGCCAGACCTCGTCGCTCGCGGGGGCGCCGACCAGTAGATCGTCGTTGCCGTCGCGCTCGAGATCGACGACCAGCAAGCTCGCGGCGGGGGCTGGGAGCTGGAGGGTTGCCAGATCGCACGCGTAGATCGGGGCACCGATCGCGCTGTGCTCGGGTGCTGGCGCGGGGCCGACGAAGGTCAGCGTGGCGCCGTCGAGCAGCACCGCGGCGCGGCTTTGATCGGCGAGCAGAGCCCCGCCGGCGATCGCAGTGGGCTGGAGATCGGGGCAGCGCGTGAGGCCGAGGCCCTGGCGTGGATCAGCCTCGAACGCGGTTGGATCGTCGGCGAGCAGGGTCTCGCGTGCGGCCGCGTACTCGCTCGCGCGCGTGCCGAGGGCGTCCCAGATGAACAGGCCCGCGTCGCTGCTCGAGAGGGCCTCGGGCAGATCGTCGTCGAGCTGCACGGCGGCGAGCGGACCGCTCAGCACGGGCGTTGGGTCGGCGATCCACGGGTACTGGATCATGTCCAGCTCGGGCGCGCTCGGGCGGGAGAAGTCGGCGACGCGGAAGCGGACGATGCGATCGGGGGAGCTCTCGGTTGCGGCGATGCGGACCAGGGCCTCGGCGACCGCGACGGTGTCGACGACCGCGAGGCCGGTCAGCGTTGGTTGCTCGTGGGTGGCCAAGGACGCGAGCTCGCTGAACGTGGCGAAGCGTAGCTCGCCGCCGCGCTCCTCGAGCTGGTACCAGCCGATCGCCGCTTGCCCGTCGCCGAACAGCACGCGCCCGCGGCCCTCGTCGTCGGCGGGGACGGTCAGCGCGATCGTCAGCGCAGCGTCGCCGGCGAAGCTCACCCCCACGGTTGTCACCGGCGCAGCCTCGGCCAGCATGTCGAAGCGCTCGGGCAAGCACGCGAGCCCGAGCGTCGACGCGAGCGCGAGCAGGCGAGTCACGCTCAAAATTCCACCCTCAGCGTCATCGAGCCGCCGTGGCGATCGAAGCTCGGGCCCAGCTGCCAGGCGCCGGCCAGGCTGCGGCGATGCTTCTGCGCCTGCGAGGCCCGGCCGCTCTGGCGCAGCAGATAGTAGAGCGTCAGGGCCCCGACCGCGGCCGTGACCCCGTACATCGACGAGGCAATGATCGCGTCGCGGCGGCCGTTGTCGAGCCGCCGATCGTCTTGGTCGTACTGCCCATGCTGCTCGAGATCGGCGGCGAGCGAGCGCGCGGCCTGGGACGAGCGGATCGTGAACACGACCGCGGTCGTCAAGCTCGCGAGCGCGACGGTGCCGGTCACCAGCGCCGGCGCGCGCGAGGTCGCGGGCGCGAGCTCGACGTCGAACACGAGCTCGTCGGCCTGCACGGCCACGAAGGTACTGCGCAGCGGCTTGTGTCGACGCTTGCGGATCGTCAGCGCGTGGGTGCCCGGCTCGATGGTCTCGCTGCACGGCACTTCGCATAGCGGCGCGCCGTCGAGCTCGACCGTCGCGCCTTCGCTGGCCGAGTTGGCGGCCCGCAGCTCGAGCAGCGCGCCGTCGATCAGCGTGGGCTCGACCTGCACGCGCTGCGTGACGCCGGCCTCCAGCTCGAGCTCGCGCGACCATGGTTGATAGCCACGGCCGTGGGTCTCGAGCCGCCAACGACCGGCCGGCAGCGAGGCGCTGCGCGGCGGTGCACCGAGCTCGATCGGCTCGCCGCTCGGCTGGGCGTCTTCGTCGAGCGGCGTGGCGATCACGACGATCGAGCGCGCGCTCGAGATCAGCTCGATCACCGCCTCTGGCGCGACGCTCGGCGGCTGCTCGATCGCTGCGTCTGCGACCGGCTCTTCGATCGGATCTGCGACCGGCTCGGGATCGGGTGGAGCCGCGCGGACGGACCACGGCGTGAGCCCCAACACCACAGCGCAGATCGACGCGCGGCGCCACGCCCGATGAGCTGTCGTCGGCACTGCACGAGTATACCGGCTCGGTCATCGCCCTTGACTTCGAGACGGTCGCCAGCGAGTGTCAAACGCCACCGCCGAGGCCCATCACCCATGACCGCACAGATCCTCGAAACCACCGCTCGAGCCCTCGTCGCAGCCGGAAAAGGCATCTTGGCCGCCGATGAGAGCCAGCCGACCATCGCCAAGCGCTTCGTCTCGATCGGCATCGAGAACACCGAGGAGGCGCGCCGCAGCTACCGCGACATGCTGTTCTCGACCGTCGGTGCCGAGGAGTTCATCTCCGGCGTGATCCTGTACGAGGAGACGCTCGGACAAAAAGCCAGCGACGGCACGCCCTTCCCTCAGGCCCTCGCCGCGCGCGGCATCATCCCGGGCATCAAGGTCGACACCGGCGCCAAGCCGCTCGCGCTGCATCCGACCGAGCTGATCACCGAGGGCCTCGATGGTCTGCGTGGCCGCCTCGAGAAGTACCGTGAGCAGGGCGCTCGCTTCGCCAAGTGGCGGGCCGTGATCACGATCGGCGCCAACATTCCCAGCCGCGCCTGCATCAACGCCAACGCCAACGCGCTCGCTCGCTACGCCGCGCTCTGCCAGGAGGTCGGGCTGGTGCCGATCGTCGAGCCCGAGGTGCTGATGGACGGCGACCACACCATCGATCGCTGCGAGGACGTGACGACCTGGACCTTGCACGAGGTCTTCGACGCGCTGTACCAGCAGGACATCCTGCTCGAGGGCATGCTGCTCAAGCCCAACATGGTGATCTCGGGCATGAAGTGCCCGCAGCAGGCGAGCGTGCAAGAGGTCGCGGACCGGACCGTGCGGTGCTTGCTGCGGACCGTGCCGGCCGCGGTGCCGGGCATCGTGTTCTTGTCGGGTGGTCAGGACGACGTGGTCGCGACCGCCCACCTCGACGCGATGAACCGCAGCGATCGCGAGCTGCCGTGGGCGCTGAGCTTCTCGTACGGTCGCGCATTGCAGGCGCCCGCGCTCAAGGCTTGGGGCGGCAAGACCGAGAACGTGGGCGCGGGTCAGCGGGCCTTCTACACGCGGGCCAAGGCCAACTCGGCGGCCTCGACCGGGCGCTGGGATCAAGGGCTCGAAAAGACCGCTTAGCGGTTCTTCTTGCTCGGCTTCGCGGTCGCTTTCGCGATCTCCTTCGCTATTCGGGCGAGGCACTGCTCGGCTTCGTCGGCGAGCGGATCGTTGGGCGCCAGCGCGGTGGCGAGATCGCGGCCGCGCCGGCAGTGGGGCTCGGCGGCCTCGAAGTTGCCCAGCGCCAGCTCGGCGATGCCGAGGTGGATCGACGTCCGCACGACGTCCGGGTGCACGGGCCCGAGCTCGCGAGCCAAGGGCGTGAGCGCCTCGGTGTAGAGCGTGCGCGCGCTGTCGTGCTGATCCATCGCCATCAGCGAGTCGGCCAGCTCGAGCTTGATCCTGGCGGTTCGCCAGTGGTCGAGCCCGTATAGATCGCCGTAGATCTCGAGCAGATCCAAGAAGGCGAACTGAGCGTCGCCCAGCTGGCCCGCGGCGACGAACAGCCGACCGACGGCCTCGACCGTGGCGAGCGTCTGCGGATGATCGGGGCCCAGCGCGATCACGAATGCGTCGCGAGCTTGCGTGAGCGCGTCGTGGGCTGGCTCGATCTGGCCGAGCTCGAGCTGGGCCTGCGCGAGGATCGTCTGCAGTTCGGCCGTCGCGGGGTTGTCGGCGCCACCGAGGCGGCCGGCGATGCTGATCGCCTCGGCCAGCAACGGCACGGCGCGCGCGGGCTCACCATGCTCGATCCACGAGCGGCCCTGCTCGGCCAGCTGGGTGACCAACAGCCATGCGTCGGCCTGCTCGCGCGCGTGGGCGACCGCTTGCGCGCGCGCGAGCTCGGTCGCCGCTCGATCGCCGCGCGCGTGGGCAAGCTTCGCGCTCGCGTCCGCGACCGCCGAGCGAGCGCCGGGATCGAGTGCTTCGGCGTACGTCACCGCGAGAGTGATCGCTGCGAGGGCACCCTCACGACGACCACCCGCCTGCTCGACCGCAGCGCGTGCGAGGGCGACCTGCAGCGCGTAGCGGGGTGCGCTCGACAGCACCGAATCCCGCTCGAGCTCGGCCACGATCGGCTCGACGATCGCGATCTCGTTCAGCTCGAGCAGCAGCGGCAAGCTCGCGAGCTCGCGCCCACGCGCCCACTCGAGCTCGGGCGGCGCGTCGCCGGACTCGTCCATGCACGCGCGCGGATCGTCGACGCCACGCTCGAGCGCGGCCCACAGCGCGGCGGTCCGCTCGGGGTCGTCGACGATCAGGCCGAGCGTGGCGTCGAGCTGCCACGCCCGGCGATCGAGGCAGCGCAGCGCCGCGTTGGCTTGGCGCGCGCAGGCCTGCTCGTAGCTGTCGGTCCAGTGCTGCGCGTGCGCGGGCATCCGCGCGTCCAGGGACGCGAGCAGCTGCTGCGGCCACTCGCCGGGGAGTTGCTCGAGCGCCGCTGCGAGCTGGTCGCGGACGCTCGGGTTCCAGACGCGCGACATCTGCTCGGCGCCAGCACACACCGGGCTCGCCGTGGCGGATTCGGGATCGAGTGGCGCTCGCTCGGGCTCGCAGCCGAGCGCAGCGAGGCTCAGCAACAGCGACCACCAGGATCCCGAGGTGCGCGTCGGCATGATGCCGCGCGAGCCTAACAGGGTCCGCGCGGCTCTGCGCACAACGGGCAGGTCCGAACTGGCTCGTCTTCTCGGCACAACCAACCGCAGCACGAGCACGCTGTGGCCGCGACGATCGCCGTCGGCGGCTCGATCGCAACCTCGGCCTCCACGCCGAAGTGCGTGAACAGATCGCCGACCGCGGCTCGATCGCGCGTTGTCGGCGACGGGCGCCCGCGAGGGCGCGACGCGGCGGAGGCCATGCGCGCAGCCTACCTCGGTCGCGCGCACGTTACACTCAGAGCGTGCTGACGCTCGAGCTGCGCTGGTTCGTGCCCGGAGCGATCAGCGACCGCGAGCTGCGGAGCTTCGCCGATGGCGGGCGCATCGAAGCGCGCGTCGATCAATACCTGCTCGGCACCGGCGACGATCTGGGTATCAAGCGCCGCGGCGCCGCCGGGACCATCGAGCACAAGCGACGGCTCGCGCACACGCCCGTCCACGTCGCCCGCGACGGCGTGCCGCTGGCCGGAGTCGCGGAGCGCTGGCGCAAGGACTGGCCCGAGCACACGCCCGCCGGCGACTGGATGCCCGTCGAGAAGCGCCGCGCGCTGCGACGCGTCGGCTCGTGCCGCGCCGAGCTCACGCTGCTGCGCCTCTCGACCCCGCACCTGACGCTCGCGGTCGAGACCGCCAACGTCGACGCGCTCGACGAGCTGCTGCGCGCGGCCGGGTCGCTGCTGCGCTCGCACCCCGGGCTGGCCGCGACCTTCGAGCAGGGCGAATCGTGCGGCTATCCAGCGTGGATCGGGGCCCGGTGGGCATCGAACCCACAACCTACGGGTTAAAAATCCGTCGCTCTTCCAGCTGAGCTACGGGCCCGACTGCTCTCGAATCAACATCACACCGAATCACGCCACCATCCGCGACCGTGGCCACGGAGGGGGATCATGCGCGATTCGGGTGTGAGAGGGCATGGTGGGTTTCGAACCCACGACCTACGGGTTAAGAATCCGTCGCTCTTCCAGCTGAGCTACACGCCCTTGATTATCATCTATCGTGACCCCAATGGACGGATTCGAACCGTCGTCTTCCGATCTTCAGCCGGACGCTCGAGCCAACTCAGCTACATTGGGAGGTGCTCCGACGCGGGCGTCGGAGCGGATGAGTCAACGCTTTCGACTCTTCATGGCACATGGCTCCTTTCGGGGATTGGCCGCGCGACGACCGAGAGCTCGGGCGCGCGGCCTGGGCACGTCCGCCAGCCAGGCGGGGTACCAGTACTGGGAGCAGGATTCGAACCTGCGTTGTGTCGGATCATGAGACCGATGCCTCGCCGCTCGGCCATCCCAGCATCTTGCGATCTTGGATCTCCCCGGACTCGAACCGGGCACCTTCGCCTTGTGATAGCAACGCTCTTCCAGATGAGCTAGAGATCCTCAGTATGTATATTTAGGTCATCCTGGAATCGAACCAGGGTCTCCGTCGAGTCAAAACGGCGCTCTGCCATTGAGCTAACAACCTGGATTGTGGATGGACCGCCGTGGCGGACGGTCCATCGGATGTTCGGTCATGATCGGCCCGGCTGGATTCGAACCAGCATCGATCGCTCATCAGACGAAAATGCTCACCATTGCACCACGGGCCGGCGAGGACGCGAGAAGCGTCGGCTCAGGTCGCCAGGCGGTGCACTGCGGCGTGAAGAGGGCTCAGCCGTTGTGAGCGGCGTGAACACGAAACACGCGGTGCGACCGTTTGGCGACCTTGGTAATGAGCGCGACGAAGGCAAACCCTCGCTCGGTCATTCGGTGCTCGGTCTCGATGCGGTTCATGACGCAGCTCCAACGTCGACGATGCGCTCGGGGCCACTCCCCGGTCATCCATCTCAACGCGGGCAGATTTAGCCGGACCGATCGCAGCTGTCAAGGCCGAGTCCAAATAAAATTTGTGTGGGCTGGCCGTTCCCTCGTTCAATGGCTGACGGGCGACCGCCAGTTTTGCCTCGAAATCCGGCGCGAATGGGCTCGCCCGTTTGCAATCCCAGGAATAGGCTCTGTCCAGAACCACGTGCCCCCAGGAGCTCAAGCAATGAAACAGACCATGTTCAAGGCGATGTTGATCGCGCTGCCGCTGACCCTCGCGGTCCCGGCTTCCGCGTCTCCCCCCGAAGAAACCGACGCCGCCGATCCCAGCGCAGAGCCGACCGAAGCAGAGGCGCTCGAAGACGACATCCTGCTGGTCATCGATCTGCCCGTGGCCGCCGACGAAGCCCGCACGGCGGGCGTCGACGAGGCGGATCTCGACGAGGCACTCGATGCCGCGGACGAGGCGGGCGTGCCGGCCTCCGAGATGACCGAG
>DATLLB010000839.1:0-9706 GCA_035538075.1 Enhygromyxa sp. | reverse complement strand
GCATTCCGACCAACCCCTTTTCTGCCGCGCCGCGACTGGGCGGCGGCAGCGGTCCCATCTCCCCGCTGGGCGCTCAGCCGTCGTCGGACCTGAAGCTCGATGTCGAGCTCGACCCCACCAATGCGCACAGGAAGATCGGCGGCGGCGGGGCCTTCAATGTCTCGCCGTTCCTGCCCAAGGGCAACACGTTCGGGTTTTGGGGCAGCGGTCAGACCACCAACCCGACGCCCGAGATGATCGAGGACGGGGCCGTGAACAGGACCAATTGGTCGGTGGGCGCGGCGGGTAGCATCGATAGCCGCCACATCGCCTTCAGTCACGGCGTGGCCGAGACCGACGCGGCCAAGATCCAGCAGACCCAGCTCGGGCTCGGCTATATCAACGACAAGACCACGCTGCGAAAGCTCGCGCTGGTCAGCGAGCTCAACCAGGTCCACCTCAATCGCGGGGTCGAAGGTGACAGCCACGCCGCGGCGCTCGGGCCCGGCAGCTTTCGGGGCTTTCGCCTCACGCCTTCGCTCGAGCTCTCGATCCCGATTCAGCACGGGCCAGCGCGCGGACGCGGACACGTCGGCTTCTCGGGCTTCGGGGACATCAACTACAACGACCGGGATGGCGCCTACCTCGGCGGTGCCGGAGGCGGCCTGAACGCCAAGATCGGAGTCGGCGACGGAGGCTCGATTCGCTTCGACGTCGGCTACGCCACGCACCTGCTCGAGCAACTCGATCGGCACTCGCCGAGGTTTCACCAAGCTCGCCTGCGCTTCGAGTATGATCGGGGCCAGTTCGCGCAGGGCATGGTCCGCTCGATCTTCCTCGGCTTGCAGGCGGGCGGGGCTGCAGGCGATCCCGCCTCGATGCCCGCGATCTACGGCAAGTTGCTCGCGGACCGGTACATCGCGGACAACCTCGAGCTGTTCATGACCGCCGGGCTCACGTTCAACACCCGGTCATTCCTCCGCTGGGGCACCGGCCACCTGAAGTCGGGGCGGAACAAACGAAAGAAGTCCGAGAAGAAGAACTGACGCGCAGACCGGCGCAGAGCTCGGCCCCCAGTTTCCCTCTTCAGTCGAGTTGCCGCCGCACAAACGCGCCCCCATGCTCACGGAAAAGACCCCCTTTAGGGGGTCACCACGTCCGGTCGAGCACTACGTGCGCGCCCCATCCTCGCACGCACGCAGTGCGAGCGAGGCGGACGCGAATCGGACGCGCATGGCTCAGTCTACGGGCGACCACGGGGGTCTAAGTTGCTAGAGTCGCCGCGATCATGCCCGCCCCTGCCCGCTACACCATCGTCGAGCTTCACGGTGACGGCATCGCCCGCGAGCTCTCGCACTGCATCCACACCGTCGCCGAGGCGCTGCCCTTCAAGCTCGAGTTCGTGCCCGTCGATCTGTGCGACGAGGTCCGCCGCGCCCGCGGGCCCGAGCTGTTCGACGAGGCCGAGGAGGCGGTGCAGAAGCATCAGGTCGCGCTCAAGTACCCGACCGCGACCACGGTCGAGAGCCCCAACAAGATCCTGCGCGAGCGCTGTGCCTTCGCCGTCATTCACCGACCGGTGCACACGATCCCCGGCATCCAGACCAACTTCACCCGGACCATCGACGTCGAGATCGTCCGCATCGCCACCGGTGGCACCTACGAGGACGTCGGCCGGCGCATCAATCGTGACACCGCGGTGTCGCTGCGGGTGATCGAGCGGCGCCCGTCGATGCTCGCGGCTCGCTTCGCGTTTCGGCTCGCGCAGCTGCGCAGCAGCAACGTGGTCGCGACCTCCAAGTACACGATCCAGCAGGCGACCGACGGGCTCTTTCAAGAGGCGGCGCGGCTGGTCTCGCGCGACTATCCGGCCACCGAGTTTCGCGAGGAGCTATTCGACGCGCTGCTGGCCGGCATCATCATGCGACCCGAGCGGTACGGCGTGATCGTGTGCCCCAACGAATACGGGGACTTCCTCTCGGACGCCGCGTACGGGCTGATCGGGTCGATCGGCCTGGGCGACAGCGCGTCTTATGCCTTCGACGAGCAGGATCAGATCAGCGTCGCGATGTTCGATCCGGCCGGCGGCACGGCTCCTGACATCGCGGGACAGAACAAGGCGAACCCGACCGCGGCCCTGCTCGCGATGGCCAACATGCTGCGTCACATTCGCGAGGTGAAGGCCGGCGCCGCGCTGCGCAAGGCCACGCTCGACGCGATCGCGGCCGGCGACAAGACCCGTGACATCGGCGGGAGCATGTCGACCACCGAGTTCACCGCGGCGGTCGTCGGCCGGCTGAAGGACGGGCTGGGGTCGTAGTCACCCGATTGTTGCGCGCGAACGTGCGCGAACGTGCGCCTCGGGGCCCGCTCGAACACGTGTTAGAAGTCGAGCATGCGTTGCTCGTATTCGGTCCTCGTCTCGCTCGCCTCGCTCGCACTGATCGCCTGCCCCTCGAGCGGCAGCGACGACGGGACGTTCACGTCGACTGGGCTGACCGAGGTCGGTGACGGCGACGGCGACCCGACCACCGACGAATCGAGCGACGAGTCCAGCAGCGACACCGAGGTCGATGAAGAGTGTGGCAACGGCACGGTCGAAAACGGTGAGGAGTGCGATCTCGGCTCGCAGAACTCCGACGCCGGCAACTGCACGACGCAGTGCACGATCGCCGAGTGCGGCGACGGCATCGTGTACGACGGCTTCGAGGAGTGCGACGACGGCAACTCGGTCGACACCGACGCCTGTGTGGCGGCATGCAAGCTGGCGACCTGCGGCGACGGCTACACGCAGGAGGGCGTCGAGGTGTGCGACGACGGCAACGACGACCCGGCCGACGGCTGCACCCCGACGTGCATGCCGGGTGCGTGCGGCGACGGGGTCATCCAGGACGGCGAGCAGTGTGACGACGGCAACCGCGATCTGACCGACGAGTGCCCGGCCTGTCAGCTCGCCTTCTGCGGCGACGGCTTCATGCAAGCGGGCGTCGAGGTGTGCGACGACGGCAACCAGCTCGACAACGACGGCTGTCTGCCGACCTTCTGCACGCCCGCCGAGTGTGGCGACGGCTTCGTCTACGACGGCATGGAGGAGTGCGACGACGGCAACCTCGACGACGACGACGCGTGCCCGAGCAGTTGCACGGTGGCGATCTGCGGCGACGGCTTCACCTACGAGGGCATGGAGGAGTGCGACGACGGCAACGACGTCGACGAGGACGGCTGCGACAACCAGTGCGTGTCGAACAGCACCTGCCTCAACAACCCGCTGTGGATGCCGGTCGACTGTGTGACCGATCAATGGGTGTGGTCGAGCGACAGCATCAACGCGACCACGCTGGAGCAGGCCAACGCCCAGCAGGTGCTGTGGACCGGGTGCTCGCACAGCGGTGTGGCGACCACCTGCAGCCTCGACGGCACGGGCTGGGTGTCCACCCAGACCTTCGTCATGAATGGCTGCGACCAGAGCTGGTACCACATCGGCGGCAGCTACACGGGCGCGTGTGGCGGGCACGACGGCGATCAGGTCCGCCGCCTCGCCCTCGGCGACAACGGCTGTTACTCGTACTGACTAGCCCGCTACCCGTGGGGGGTGCCAGTCACTTCACCGAGAAGCTCGAGCTGACCTTCATCTCGGGCCCGTTGAAGATCGGGAACTTGTGCCCGTAGATGGCCTTGCGCACGCACGGCACGATCCCTGCCGCGACCAGGTTGTCCGGCGCGCTCGCGTTGACGCCGGTGACCTTGCCCGACCCGGACACGCCGAAGCTGTACTTGACCGTGCCGGTCCCGAGCTCGTCGACGCGCTCGTTGGCGTCGCGGACACACGCGTTGAAGTCCTTGTCGAGCTTGGCGAGCTCGGCGTCGACCTTGCTGTCGCTGAGCCGCTCGCTGCCGTCGGCCATGCCGATCGTCTGATCCTGGTTGGGATCGAAGCGCGGGATGCCGGAGTCATCGTCGATCGGCGGACCGTTGCCCGTCGAGCCCGGCTCGAGCACCTCTTCGCCTGCGCCCGTCTTGCTGCCGCCGCGACGCCGCTTGCCCTTGCGCTTGCCGGTGTCGTCCTCGACGAGCTCCTCGACCGCCTCGGGCTCGTCCGCGACCGCCACGATGCACACGCCTTGCTCGCAGGTGGTCCCATCGCCGCACAGACCACCGCACTCGGGCTTGGGCGCGAGCGCGGTCTGGTACGCGTACAAGCCTCCCACGCCGAGCAGGGCACCGAGCGCGAGGCCGCCGAAGAGTTGTTGCACGCGCCTACGCTACCTCGCGTGCGAACGCACCGCTACTGATCCGGCGAGTCGTCTTCGATCGGCTCGTCCTGCTCGAGCTCGCGGGCCGCCTTCCTGCCCTCGAGTGCCGCGGCCTGCTCGGCGATCTTGCGCTCGCGCTCACGCTTGTCCCACCACGTCCGCTGCACGACCGGCCGATAGTCCTTTTCCTCGTCGATCAGCGGCAGCCCGTAGCGCTCGCGCAGCTCGTTGGGCAGCGTGCCCTGCACGACCGTCTTGCAGGTGATGGTCTCCTGCTCGACCTGCTTGTACGGCGCAGCCCACTGATCCCAGCCGCCCTTGCGGATCACCTCGCGCGGCTTGGGCACGACCGTCCAGCGCTTGATGAAGGTCACCGACTTGGCCGGCTCGCCGCCGTTGAGCCGCTCCCACTCGCGGCACACCCAGGCTCCGTACACGCGCTGGTGATGCTTCTTGCCGTCGATGTTGCGGTTGACCTTGCCGCGACGGTCGTACCAGAAGTACGGGTAGCGGTTCTCTTCCCAGATGTCCTGCTCGAAGTCCCAGACCTCGCCGCTCTGATCCTCGACGAACACCCGCACGAAGGTGTTGGTGCGGTTGGGGTTGGGCGCGAACATCCCCCAGCTCTGCGTCAGGCGGGTGCCCTTGAAGTACTCGTTGCCCTTGGTCTTCTGCAGGAAGGTCGAGTGGAAGGTCTTGCTCAGGCCCTTGCCCGGGATGTTCCAGACCAGCAGCACCGACACGTGATAGAGCACGAACACGCTGGCCAGCAGCAGCCCCCACAGCGGATACGACCAGCGGCTGCTCGGGCGGCGATCGAACGGCTGCGCCGGCGCGTGGAGCAGGCGCTCGTGGAGCGGGGTCTCGGCGCTCGCCATGGCGGGAGTGTGCCACAAGGCCGCCGAGCTGGGCGACAGAGTCAGTAGTCCGGCGAGTCCTCTTCGCCGGTGGCGTCCTCTTCGGCGCTGCGCCGCCACTGCTCGCGCTCGGCGCGGAGGCGCTGGTCCTCCTGGATGTCCCACCAGGTCTTGTTGGTGACCGGGATGAAGTGCTCGCGCTCGTCGATCCGCGGCAGCCCATAGCGCTCGCGCAGCGCGTTGGGCAAGGTCCCGTGCGGGATCGTCTTGCACGTGATCGTCTCCTGCTCGGTCTGCTTGAACGGCGCCGACCACTGATCCCAGCCGCCGCGCTCGATCACCTGGCGGGCCTCCGGGACCTTGGTGACGCGGCGTACGAAGGTCACCGACTTGGCCGCTTCGCCGCCGTGCTGGCGCTCCCACTCGCGACAGACCCACGCCCCGTACATGCGCTGCAGCGACTTCTTGCCGTCGATGCGTCGGTTGATCTTGCCGCGCCGGTCGTACCAGAAATATGGATAGCGATGCTCTTCCCAGATGTCCTGCTCGAAGTCCCAGTCCTGGCCAGATTGATCGCGCACATAGACATGCACGAAATTATTGGTGCGATTGGGGTTGGGCGCGAACATCTCCCAGCTCTGGGTCAGGCGCGTGGCCTTGAAGTAATCGGAACCCTTGGTCTTGCTGAGGAACGCGGCGTGAAAGTCCTTGGCCAGGCTCTTGCCGGGCGCATTCCAGACCAGCAGCACCGCGGTGTGATAGAGCACGAACACGCTCACGAGCAGCAACCCCCACAGCGGATAGGCCCAGCGGCTATTGGGGCGGCGATCGAAGAGCGCGGGCTGGGTATGCAGCAACGACTCGCTCAGCGAGTGGGACATCGCGGCGAGCTTGCCATGCGCTCGCCGAGCACATACCGGCAGTTTGTGCGGACCACCTACGGTTTGCGGACGTCGGTGGGCGCGGCGTCTTGCTGCCGCCACGTGCGAATCTGGATCGGCCGAAATTGCGTGGCCTCATCGATCGGCGGCAGCCCGTAGCGCTCGCGCAGATAGTTCGGCAGGGTCCCCTGCTCGGCCGTCCGGCACTCGATCTTCTCCTGCACGAATTCCTTGTAGGGCGCCGACCACTGATCCCACCCGCCATTCTCGATCACCACCCGCGGCTCCGGCACGTCCGTCCACCACTTCACGAATCGCACCTCGCGAGCCGACTCGCCGCCATGCTGCCGCTCCCACTCGCGGCACACCCACGCACCATAAATGCGCTGCAGATTCTTCTTGCCGTCGATGTTGCGGTTGACCTTGCCGCGGCGATCGTAGAACCAGTACGGGTAGCGATCTTGCGAGTGGATGTCTTGGCCGAAGTCCCAGACCTCGCCGCGCTGATCGACCACGAACACCTTGACGAACACGTTCACGCGATCGGGGTTGGGCGCGAACATGGCCCAGCTCTGATCCTGGCGCGTGCCTCGGAAGTACTCGTAGCCCTTCACGCCCTTCAAGAACGTGCTCTGAAAGCTCTTGGCCAGATCTTTGCCGGGGCCGTTCCAGACCAGCAGCACGCTCAGGTGGTAGAGCAGGAACGCGCTGACCAGGAGCATGCCCGCTAGCGAGTAGGCCCAGCGACGCTCGGGCGCGCGGTCCGAAGGGACCGGCGCGGCGTGAAGCATCTTCTGGCGCAGCTCCTCGGGCATCGGCGCGAGTCTGCCACCGACGGCGACGCAGCGCGTGGGCTCATTCGCCGGTGCGCAGAACTTGCCCGATCCTCGCGCGGCGGACCGAGCGGGGGGGCGTGCGCATGTGCTCGACCATCTCGCCGAGCCCGGTCAGCGTGAGCGGGAACATCTCGAACAGCTCGCCGATCTGGCTGATGGTCGGCGCCTCCCACAGGCGCTTGGGCTCGGGGTTGATCCAGGCCGAGCGCGGGAAGTGATCGGCGAGCTTGGCCAGGCACCGCAGGCCGCTCGGTGCGGCGTCGAGCGACCAGAAGCTCGAGCTGGTCATCAGCAGCTCGCCGGGGTGCATCCACGCGTCGCCGACCAGCACCAAGTACCAGTTGCTGTCGGTCTTGCGCAGCAGCGAGTCGATCGTGACCGGCTTGGTGAACGCGGCGTCCTCGTAGACCTTGGAGTAGACGCAGTTGTGAAAGTAGTAGCTCTCGAGCTGCTTGAAGCCGCCGTGCTGGTAGGCGGCCGAGAACAGCCGGCTGACCAGCTCGGCGTGCGGATCCATGCTGCCGCCGACGTCGAGCAGCAGCAGCATGCGCACGTCGTTCTTGCGAGGCGGTCGCATGACGATCTCGAGGTCGCCGCAGTTGCGCGCGGTCTCGTCGACGGTCGCGTCGAGATCGAGCTCCTCGACCACGCCCTTGCGCTTGAGCTTGCGCAGGCGTCGGAGCGCCGTGCCCATCTGCCGGGTGTCGAGCACCAAGTCTTTTCGCAATTCGCGAAAGCGTCGCGCGTCGGCGACCGCGAGCGCGGAGCGTCCACCACCGCCTTGGCCGATCCGCACGCCCGACGGGTGCACCCCGCCCTGCCCGAACGGCGAGGTGCCGCCGGTGCCGACCCAGCGGTTGCCGCCTTCGTGGCGCTTCTTTTGTTGCTCGAGGCGCTCGAGCAATTGCCGACGCAGCTCGTCGATGCCGATCGACTCGATCAGCTCGCGCAGCGCCGGATCGAGGAACATCAGCTGCTTGGGATCACGCAGCCACTGCTCGAGCTGATCGGCCATGTGCTCGAGCGAGGTCACGACCCCACGGAAGGTCTCGGCGAACGCGAGGTCGAAGTTGTCGTAGTCGCCCTCGTCGTTGACGAGGATGCAGCGCGCGACCGCATAGAAGCCGTCGAGGCTGGAGTCGTGCAGGCCCTGGCTGAGCGCGTCGAGCAGCGCGAACCAGTTGTGGGCGCTGACCTTCACGCCGCGCTCGCGCAGCTTGTAGAAGAAGTCGAGGAACAGCGGGACTCCGCGTCCCTGAGCCCCACCCTGGTCCCGGGCCGCGCCCATGTCAGTGCCGCCCGCTCCGCTGACCGCCGCCGCGCTCGGCCAGGCTCACGTCTTGTTCCTTCTTCAGGAGCACGCCGAGGAACGGCAGGCCCGCGCCGAGCAGCTTGGCCGGATCGATGTCGGCGTGGCGCAGCGCGGCGATCCAGTCGATCAGCTCGCTGGTGCTCGGCGGCTTGCGCAGGCCCTCGATGCGGCGCAGCCGATAGAACGACTCGAGCGCGCCGGCGAGCAGCTGATCCTCGACGTCGGGGTGATGGACCGCGACGATGCGGGCCATCAGCTCGCGCTCGGGGAACGCGATCCAGTGGAACACGCAGCGGCGCAGGAACGCGTCGGGCAGCTCCTTCTCGTTGTTGCTGGTGATGACGACGATCGGCCGCTGGCGGGCCTCGATGGTCTCGCCGGTCTCGGGGATCGTGAAGCTCATCGCGTCGAGCTCGTGCAGGAGGTCGTTGGGGAACTCGAGATCGGCCTTGTCGATCTCGTCGATCAGCACGACCGTGCGCTGCTCGCTGGTGAAGGCGCGCCCGAGCGGACCGAGCTCGATGTACTTGCCGATGTCACCGACATCACCGTCGCCGAAGCGGCTGTCGTGCAGACGCTTGACGGTGTCGTACTGGTAGAGACCCTCGACCGCCTTGGTCGTCGACTTGACCTGCCAGCGGATCAGCGGCGCGCCGAACTGGCGCGCGAGGTCGACGGCCAGCAGGGTCTTGCCGGTGCCGGGCTCACCTTTGATCAAGAGCGGGCGGCCGATCGCCACGGCCACGTCCACGGCCTTGCCCAACTCCTCGGAGACGATGTACCGCTCGCTGCTCGAGAACCGACGCATGGGTGCGCGAGTATGGCACGGGGACCAGCCAGGACAGTGTTTTTCGGCTCCCCACGGAGGAAACCAGCTATATCGGCGGTGATGCTGCGAGCCCGAGTCGCGCACGCGCGAGGCCCGACTGCGGTGGTCGCGATCTGGATCGCCCTCTCGAGCTGCCGAGCCGAGGAGACGCGCGAGCCGGTGGTCGAGCGCACGACGAGCGTGAGCGAGTCGCCGCGCGTCGAGCCGCCGGTGGAGGCGAGCGTCGACGCTGCGCCGAGCGAGCCTGGACCCGAGGTCGAGCTCTCGCCCTACACACCGACTTCGAGCCTGGGCGCCGCGATCGAGATCCGCAAGGCGACCGGCACCAAGGCGGTCTACGCCGAGCCCGACTTCACCGCGCCGCTGCGCGGTCGCGTGCTGCGAGGCGACACCTTTCATGTCTACGCGCACCGCGACGCGCCCGACTGCAAGAAGCAGTGGGCGCAGGTGGCCGAGGGCGGCTGGGTCTGCCTCGAGCGCACCGAGCTCGACGACGCCGAGCCGCGCTCGCTGCCCACAGTGGCCGACGATCAGCTGCTGCCGTTCGTCTACGTCCGCCATCGCAAGCATGACGACGCGAGCACGCCGGCGCTGCCGGTGTACGCGAGCGTGTCGGCGTTCAACCGCGGCGACGCGCCGGTCGAGAGCTTGCCGGCCTACGGCAGCTACGCGTTCGCTCGCGCGCTGCACAACCGCGGCGCGAAGGTCTACCTGACCGAGAGTCGCCGCGCGGTGCCGGCCGATCAGCTAGTGGAATTC
>DATLLB010000838.1:0-6572 GCA_035538075.1 Enhygromyxa sp. | reverse complement strand
ACAGTACGACTCGGTCTCGGCCGAGGAGCCGTGCGTGGATCCGTACGCGAGCCCGACTCGCCCATCGCCGAGCTGGTCGGGATCGAGGCCCGCGTCGGCGACTGCTTGCTCGGTCGCGTAGGCGGAGAGCAGCGCGACGCGACCCATGGTTCGGACCTTGCGACGCGGGTACTGCTTGGCCTCGATGCCGGTCACGAGCCCGGCGACGCCGGTGTGCATGCGGTAGTGCTCGGGCCACTCGGGGACCGCCGCGATCCCGCCACGGCCGTGCTCGAGCGCCGCGCGAACGGTGTCGAGGTCGTTGCCGATCGGCGAGCACAGGCCCATGCCCGTGACCACCACGCGGTGGGTCACGTCAGGCCTCCGTCGATCGCGATGACCTGTCCCGTGATGTACGACGCCTCGTCGCTGGCGAGGAAGCGGACCAGCTTGGCGACCTCGATCGCCTTGCCCATCCGGCGCATGGGGATCAGCTCGATCATCTCGGCCGGCGCGTGGCCGGCCATCTCGGTCTCGATCAGGCCAGGCGCGACCGCGTTGACGGTGATCTTGCGCTTGCCCAGCTCCTTGGCGAGGGCCTTGGTCGCGCCGATCAGGCCGGCCTTGGCGGCCGAGTAGTTGACCTGGCCGCGGTTGCCGATCAGGCCCGAGACCGAGCTGATGTTGATGATTCGCCCGCGTCGACGTCGGACCATCGGCATCACCAGCGGGCGCGTCACGTTGTAGAAGCCGTCGAGGGTCGGGCGCAGCACGGCGTCCCAGGCTGGCCGCTCGAGCGCAGGGAAGGCCGCGTCCATGTTGACGCCCGCGTTGTTGACGAGCACGTCGATCGGCTTCTCGACCAGCTTGCTCATCGCCTCCGCGCTGGCCTCGGCGTCGGCGACGTCGAAGGGCCACAGCTCGACCGTGCCGCCGGCCGCAACGATCCGCTCGCGCACGGCCGCGGCAGCGTCGTGGTTGCTGCGATAGTTGAGCAGGATCCCGTGGCCCGCGGCCGCCAGCTCTTCGGCGATCGCAGCCCCGATCCCACGGCTCGCCCCGGTCACCAGCGCCCAGCTCGACGGCTCGCTCAAGGTTGCATCTCCTCGCTCGACATCAGCATCACGTTGATCGTCGCGCGCGCGAGCAGCTGGCCGGCGCGCTCGGTCGTGCAGGCGTAGCGGGCCAGCGTGCCGTCGGAGTACTCGCGCACGACTCGAAGCTCGATCACCTCGCCGACCGCGAGCGAGTCGCCGTGCAGCTCGAGCTCGCGGGTGCCGAGCAGCACGCCGATCTCGGCCGGCGGTCGTCCGGCCGTGCGATCGGCCATGCCGTTGGCGACCGCGATCGCCTGGGCCATGTGCTCGAGCAGGACCGACGCGGGCATGCGACCTTGATGGACGAAGGGGCTGCCGGCGCGGATCGTCGCGCGCACGAGGGCGGCCTCCGGCGACCACTCGAGCAGCTCGTCGACCAACAACATCGGCGACTCGTGCGGGACGAGCTCGGCGACCGGCGGGAAGCGGGCAGCGTCGGACATCACGAGCCTCGCGCGAGCGTCAGCGTCCAACGCAGGTTCACGGAAGCGTCCTCGCGCGAGCTGAGGTTCACAACCTGCGGCGCCGCGGCGGGATCGCTCGACAGCTGCGCGACGGCTCGCAGCAGCGCGACCGTAGGCGCGACCATCGACGGGATGCCGAGCGTCGGCGCCTGCTCGTCTGCGTGCGCCTCCACGCCCTCGAGCGTCGCGCGAAGATCGAGCCCGCCCGGCTCGACGCCGAAGTGCAGCGCGAGCGCGAACGTGGGATCGGCATCGGGCCGCGCGAACGGGGCCGGCAGCAGCTCCTCGGCGACCAGCAGCACCGCGTCGCCACCGTCGAGCGCAAGCCCGGCCAGCAGCTCGAGCGTGGCGATCTCGAGGTTGTGCGGACCGCCGGCCAGCGCGGTGGACTCGCGATGATTGCCGCGTGCGATCGACATGTAGCCGGTCGCCGTGTTGTGCACGCTGTTGTGAAACTTGGTCGGCGAGACCGGCCCGTGTGGCTCGGCCAGCTGCGCGAGCAACTCGACGGTGGTCTCGATCTCGCCGAAGCTCGACACCAGCACCAGGCGCACGTCGTCGAGCGCCGCGCCGCCTTGCGAGGTCGCGGCCTCGAGCGCGGTCACGGTCGCGCGCGTGAACACGCTGGTGCGTCGACGCAGACGCGGATGCAGGAGCTCGGCGGGCGGCGGCTTGGCGCCCTGCTCGGGCGTGCCGGCGAGGTCGTCGGGCATGCCCGCATCGCACCAGCTCGCGAAGCTCGGATGCGCGGGCATCCACAGCCCGACGCCGCGCAGGTAGGCACGAAGCACGCTCATTCGGCGGCCCCCAGCAGCACGCTGACGTTCGAGCCCCCGAACGCGAGCGAGTTGCTCAGCACCCGTCGCGTCGCTCGTTGGCGCCGCACCAGCTCGACCGGGACCCCGAGCGACGCGTCGACCGGATCGGCGCCGATGCTGCCCGGCAGCTCGGCGCGCTCGATCGTCGCGGCCACGAACACCGCCTCGGTGGCCCCCGCCGCGCCGAGCATGTGGCCGGTATAGCCCTTGGTCGCGACCACGCTGAGCGTGTCGGGAATCTCGCCAAACAGATCGCGGATGGCCCGACTCTCGGTCTCGTCGTTCATGCTCGTGCCGGTGCCGTGCACGTTGATCTGATCGATCTCGTCGACCGGCACGCCCGCGCGCGCGAGCGCCCGCTCCATGGCCATGCGCGCGCCGAGCCCCTGCGGATGCGGGGCGGTCATGTGATGGGCGTCGGAGCTCTCGCCGACGCCGAGCAGCTCGACGCCGATGCCTTCGGTACCGGGCCGCTCGAGCAGCAGCAGCGCCCCACCCTCGCCGATGTTGATGCCGCGTCGCTCGCTCGAGAACGGCCGACACGGCTCGGACGAGAGCACCTCGAGGCTCGCAAAGCCACGCACCGTCAGCTTGCACAGGCTATCGATGCCGCCGACCAGCACCGCGTCGACGATGCCCGCGTGCAGCAGTCGCTTGGCCGACGCGAACACCTTGCCGCTCGACGAGCACGCGGTCGAGACCACGTAGCCCGGCCCGCGCACGCCGGTCAGCGTGCGGACGATCTCGACCGTCGCATACAGGGAGTGCTGGCGCTCGAGCGTGAAGTCGGCCGGCAGCGAGCCGGTGTCGCGGTGATGCGCCCACGCCCGCTCGCTCTCGGCGATGCCCGCCGTGCTGGTGCCGAGGATCAGCCCGACCCGTCCTGCGCCCCAGCGCTGCTTGGCGCGCTCGATCGCCGGCAGCATCGGCACCGTGACCAGCTGCGCGATGCGAGCCTGTCGGCTGTCGAATCCAGCCAGTTTGCGATCCAATGCGGGCAGCTCGCCCGGGATCGCACCGACCCACGTCGAGACCCCCAGCGACGGGTCCGCCGGGCTCAACCCGCGGCGCCCCGCGAACAGCCCTTCGAGCACTTCGGCGGTGGTCTGGCCGAGGCCGTTGCAAGCCGAGTACGCCGTGATGGGGAAGCCCTGGGGCATCGAAGGCCGCGAAAATAACAGCGAGCATGTTGGTTGAACAGCACGGCGGAGGCAGGGCGGGCGCGGCTCCGTGAGTTGCCGCGCACCTCATCGCGTAGCTATTGACTCGATTGCCGAGGTCCCGAACGGTCGGGAGGCGCGTGGTAGGATCGTCTCGTGACTGCTCCAGCGAAGCGCCGCGCCACCTACGAAGACGTGCTCGCAGCGCCTCCGAACATGGTCGCGGAGATTCTGTTCGGCATGCTGCACACGCACCCCCGGCCCGCGATGCGCCACGCCAACGCTTCGTCGGTGCTCGGCATGCTGCTTGGGCCCTTCCGACTCGGCCGTGGTGGCCATGATGGCCCTGGTGGTTGGATCATCTTGGATGAACCGGAGCTCCACCTCGGCTCCGAGCCCGACGTTCTGGTCCCCGACATCGCCGGCTGGCATCGCGAACGCCTCGCGGATCTTCCCAAAGAGGCAGCATGGACCTCGATCGCGCCCGATTGGGCGTGCGAGGTGCTGTCGCCGTCGACTCAGGCGATCGATCGGGCCGAGAAGATGGAGATCTTCTTGCGCGAGCAAGTCAGCCACGTCTGGTTGATCGATCCGATCGCCGAGACGCTCGAGGTCTACCGCCACGGCGGTGAGCTCTGGCAGCGGCTCGCCGTCCACCATGGCGACGTGGCCGTGCGCGCCGAGCCCTTCGAGGTCTTCGAGCTGCCGCTCGGGCTGCTCTGGCAGCGCTGATTGTTGGGCCTCAGCGCTCGAGCAGTTCGCCGACGTCCAGCTCGAACCCCGGCAGCAGCTCGCTGGTCAGCCGCGCCTCGATCTCCTCCCGCCGCGCCAGCCCCGGCCCGCTGCGACGCTCGATGATCCCGGCCGGGTCGACGAGCCAATACTCCGCGACGCCAGCCTCGGCATACATGAAGCGCTTGGTCACGCGATCGTACGCACGGTTGCTCGACAGCACCTCGATGCACAGCTCCGGGATGCGGCGGATCGGCGAGGCCACATCACGCTCGAGCGCGGCGAGGAACACCATGGCGTCGGGCTGGAGGATGCGATCGGCGGCGAAGCGCACATCCATCGGCGCCTGCACGACCGTGACTGGCTCCGGACGCGTGGACGCCCATGCCCGCAGCGCCATGACCAAACGCGAGAGCACCTCTTGATGCCAGAAGCTCGGGCTCGGGGCCATCACCAGCTCGCCATCCACGAGCTCGGTCGGGCGCATGGACTCCGGGAGCGACAAGAACTCGCTCTCGGACGTTCGCCCGTTCATAGCTCGCGCCACTCGGTGGTCGTGATCTCCAGCCGATAGCCAAACCACCCGTTGTCGAGCACGACCTGCTTGGCCGGCCGCCCGGTGCGGTGGCCACCGAGATAGTCGATCCGAATCATGCCCTCGCGCGCGCCATCGAGGCGCTCGAAGGTGCGGCGCACCAAGCCGTTCTCGGTCCACGTCTCGGTCACGCGCTCGCCGGCAACCTCGACGCTCGGGTTCTGCTCGCTCGGCGGCTCGTCGCCCCACGGCAGCTGCACGTGCCAGAACCATGCGCGGTGGATGTCCTGCAGCATGTACTCGGGCGGGAAAGGGATCTCGCGATCGATCAGCGGCTTGAAGCTGACCTCGGTGCCGGTCTGCTCGAGCACGAACGCCTTGGTCCCGAACGGGGTGAGCCCGAGCACCGTGAGCGTGCCGTTGCGCAGCTGCAGGACCGCCTCGAACTTGAACTCGCGGTCCTGAAACTTGCCGGACAGCTGCTGACGCGCGAGGAAGTCGGGCTGCATCGCGTCGGTCGAGATCAGCTCGCCGGGGTAGCCGGACTTCGGCGTCACGCCGTCGGGCTGCTCGCCCGGCTGCTCGACGAACGCGGTGGTGCTCGCAGGCTCGGGATCGTTGCCGCGCGCTCCGGTGTGGCAGGCAGCGAGCGAGAGGAGCAGCGAGATTGGCAATGTCTTGATCATGACGGCCGCTTTCCAGCAAAGAGGATCATGGCGGTCGGCGCCAGCACCAAGCTGGCGAACACGCCGACGCCGACGGTCAAGCCGATCGCCCGCAACGCGGGGTTGCTCGACATCGCCAGCAATCCGAACGCGAGCACTGTCGAGATGCAGCAGCCCAGCAAGCTCGAGACCGTGGCCGCGGCCCGCTCGGGGTGCTCGCGGTTCTCGGCCAGGAACACGCCGTAGTCGACGCCCATGCTCTGGACGAGCAGCACCGAGACCACGTGCAGGAGGTTGAGCTGGAAGCCGGCCAGCACCAGCACCGCGAGCGAGGTGCTGCCGGCCAGCAGCGCGGGCATGAACGCGGCGAGGGTTGGACCGACCGCTCGATAGCGCAGGGCGATCATCGCGAGCACCGCGAGCAGGCCGAGGCCGACCAGCTGAATGGTTTGGTTGCGGTGGCGGCCGTAGAGCTCGGCCATCAGCGCGCGCTGATCGAACAGGTGCACGTCGTCGAGATCGCCGATGCGCGCGCGCAGGGCCTCGGGATCCGTGACGCCGCGGGTCAGCGTCAGGATCGCGATCTGGCCGTCGTCGAGCTCGACGGACATCGAGCTTGCGGCCTCGCGCAGCGGCGAGGCGGCGAGGTCTTCGAAGCGCAGCGGCGCGGCGCCTTCACCTGCACGCACACGCTCGAGCTCGGTGATGAACGGCGCGAACACGCCCGCGCGAAAGCCCTGCTCGACAAACGCGGCGTCGAGATTCGCGGAGAAGATCGCAGGTTCGCCGTAGGCCGCCAGGTTGCGCTCCTGCAGCGACTGCGACCACAGCAGCTCGTGCAGCGAGGCGAACGCCTCGAGCTCGCCGGCCTCGCGCGCAGCCAACAGGCGCTCGTACACGACGTCGTTCTTCTGCAGGGCCTGCTCTCGATCATCGGCGATCGCCACGATCATGCGCCCGGCGTCCATGCGCGAGACCAGGGCCCGCACGGCTTCGTCCTCGGCCAGCAGGTCGGCGTCGGTCTCGGTCAGCGCGGACACGTCGTCTTGAAATTCGACGCGCGGGATCGCCAGGCCGATCAGCAGCAGCGAGATCGCGGGCAACACCAACAGCGAGCGCCGA